>NZ_CP045925.1:603106-904659 GCF_020541265.1 Candidatus Profftia lariciata
CATAGTTAGTATAAACTAGACATTACGCATATATAAAATATAAATATACAAAAATATTTTTTAATAAAATAAAATTATTTCAATATCTATATTTTTTAACTAGTTAATAAAATATTAGCTATCATAAATGAATATTAAAATATTAATTGCTATCGTTTACTAACATAAAAGAAATAATAATACTATTGTGTAAAAAAATTATATGTAAATACTAACAGTACATTAATAAACTGATAAAAGTTATAAATAAAAGATCTAATTTATATTAGATTGCAGTATATTAATAATATATATAAAAAATATGGATAAAGTATGCACTATTAATATAATATTTTACATGCAGATAATAAGTATTATTTGTAATATATTTATATAGTATAATTATTTATTATAATAATTTTATCATAACTAAGTTATTCATCTATAATAAAAGTAATATTAATTTAGTTATTAGCATATGCAAAATTTACAGAGTAATTCTAAAAAATATAATTCTTACCAATTAAATATGTATAAAAAGTATATACAATATAATAATAAATATTATACTCATATATAAAGATATAATTAAATATGCAATTAAGAGCTCAGAATATATAATAAGTATCTTATGGAGTTACTTAATTTATATAGTGTTAGAAACATATAGTGCAATTTTATAAATTAATATAATAATAATATATATTAATATTTTTTTTATTATATTATATTATAATATATATTTTAATATTATTAGAATAATAAACAAATAATTATAGTATATTTTTTACTATTTAATTTACTAAATAAAGATACTAAAAAATATCTTACCTAAATAATACTTATTAAGTACGTATTAACTTTATGTATATTATTATTAATAGTAATATTATAATATTTATTATTTAATACAATATTTTATATTTTATTGAACGTATGTTATATATTTCTATAGTATCATGTACTAAAGATAATTGATAATTAGTTTGAAAAAATGAATATTTTTAGTATTATGTTATAATTTGTATGTATATTTTAAATATTTTTTTAAATGAGATAGCAATATTTTAGTATATATTTAGATTAATTAACATAAGATATAAAAAACTAATAACAAATAATAAGATAATAAAGTTATTGATTAATAATTTATAGTTACATAGAATATTAATACATTATTGCTTATTAAGATATATATTAATAACTCATATATATTAGTTATATCTGAGATACTTTATAAGTATATATTATTAATATATTGTTATTTATTATTATATTTTTATATAAAAATAAAAATATAATTTTATACTTTTTCAAAGTATATAAATTTAATAATTATTATTCAGTAAATTTATATTAATAATAATTATGTTCTATTACAAATAATTTATATTATAAATAATATTCTTATATTTATGCTGAATTATTTCAGATGGTAGATAATTGGACTATATATAAACAATAATTTTACTAAATATTACTATATTTATGTTAATCATTGAAAAATTTTTATAAAAATTGTATTTAATATTGTTATATTTTTAATTTTTTGATAGTAGATTAATATGATGATTTACATCAAAAACATCTTTTTATATAAAAATATATTTATTAACATTATTATAACAATCAAGAACAAATTATACTAATAATAATATAAATTTTAAAAAAATATATTATTAGTATATTATATTGTATAATTAAATTATTTATTATGTTTAATAAAATATAGTTAATAACCTAATAGGTATTAGCATAATAATGCCTTTATAATATTTTGATTATTTTCTCATTATTACTTTGTTGTAATTTATTTATTATATTATCAATGTATTCTGACTTTAAAAACTAATATTAATAAATTAATTATAATACTTATTTTAGGTCTATTTTATTTAAAGAATTTAATATTCATTATTAATATCAATATATAATAAAATATATTTATATTTCTCCAGTATTAATTATTGATCAAGTATGTAATCATACTATAAATGATATTTTTTCATGTTTCATATTTTATAAAACTTCAATAAAATTTTTTTATTTTATGATAGATACCATATATATTGAAATTTACAATAAAATTTCAAAATAATTATATTATTAATCATGTTGATTGATAATTATTTTAATTGAGATTTTAATGAAATATAATATAAGTAAGTTCCTAGAAGGAAAATACAGTTATGACTACGCAAAAAAGTGATGTTGTTGTAATTGGTAGCGGTATGATAGGTTCCGCTGCAGCTTTAGGTTTAGGACAGGCTGGTTTTTCAGTAAGAATAGTAGAAAATTATCGGCCACAAGATTTTGATCCTTTGCGACCTCCACAATTGAGAATTTCAGCTATCAATATTGCTTCAGTAAATCTAATGCAAAATTTAGGAATATGGCAAGATATATTGCGCATGCGTGGTATTCCCTATCGTAGTTTAGAAATTTGGGAATGGGATAAATTTCATTTAATATTTAAAGCTAAAGATTTAGGTATTCCAGAACTTGGTTATATGCTTGAAAACAATATATTACAATTAGCATTTTGGAGTCATTTAGAGCAAATACCTAATATCATGTTTCATGTACCATCTAGATTAGATATGCTAAGACAATCTAGTGATGGATGGATTGTAAGCTTAAATGATGGTAGTCATATAAAAACAAAATTAGTTTTAGGAGCAGATGGAAAAGACTCACAAGTACGAACCTTAGCAGGTATTGGTTTACATGGATGGCAATATCGTCAGTCGTGCATGCTCATTTCTGTTGTAATGCAGAATGATCCGCTAGATATTACTTGGCAACAATTTACACCACATGGTCCTCGTGCTTTTTTACCATTATGGGAGCAATGGGGATTATTAGTTTGGTATGATGATCCAGGTCGTATTCGTCAACTTATGACATTATCGATGAAAGAGTTAACAAAAGAAATTACAAGTACTTTTCCTAAAAGATTAGGTAATGTTCAGGCAATAACTGTGAAATCGTTTTCATTAGAAAGATCTAATGCTAACTGCTATGTGCAGGAAGGATTAGTTTTATTAGGAGATGCAGCACATACTATTCATCCATTAGCAGGTCAAGGAGTTAATTTAGGATATCGTGATGTATCTTGCTTATTAGCTGTCATTATTCAAGCTCGTGAAAAAGGTAAGATTTGGAGTAGCAAAAATATCCTTAAGAATTATCAGAACTTTAGAATTCCTGATAACTTATTAATGCAAGCAGGCATAGATTTATTATATTTTACTTTTCATAATAAGTCAAAATTCTTACAATGTATAAGAAATATGGGTTTAATAGCTACTGAACATTCTATTCAACTAAAAAAATATATACTAAAATATTTATTAGGTTTATAATAGATTAATAATCATTATTCATGATAATAAAATATTTATATACCTCAAATATTAATGAATATTTTATATTAACATTTTAATATATTACAATATAATTGATTATATCATAATTTTTTAAAAAAATTATTTTAATTCAAAATTTTATGTATTTATTAGTGATCATGTTTATTTTTATTAAAAATAATAGACTATAATTATATATAATATAAAAAATTTTTTTTAAGTATGTTAATAAGTATATAAATAGCTTTTTTAAAAAATACTTAATAATTTTTTTAAAATTTTTATTATATAATATTTACGTTGTTTGTAACTTGATAATTTATAGCAATTACAATATTTTCAAAAAAATACATATTCACGATGTTGAAATACACACTATCAAATAGTTAACTTTTTTATATAACAAATATTTTTTTATTAGTAATAATATTGCTTTATAATATTTATTATTGCTATTACACAATATAATAATTACTATATAATAAAAAATTAATTTAAAAATAAAATGATTGTATTTTTTATTTATTATTTATAATTTTTTTGAAAAAAATTAATAACAATTAAATAATCAACTATATTATATATCTAATATATATAATTAATATAATTATACAACATATATGTTATAATGATTTGTTTTAAACAATTTGATATAATATTATATTATTATACTATTTATATATAAAATATTTATTTTACAAATTATAAAAATATAAATTAAATACTAAAATTTATAATAAATTAATTGGTACTGGGGTACCAGGATTCGAACCTGGGAAATGCTGGGATCAAAACCCAGTGCCTTACCGCTTGGCTATACCCCAATTAAATATATAAGTATAACAATATTTTTCAAATTAACTAATAAAATAGCTGGGGTACCAGGATTCGAACCTGGGAAATGCTGGGATCAAAACCCAGTGCCTTACCGCTTGGCTATACCCCAATTAGTTACAATCATTTCATATATAATACATGGTGCGGGAGACGAGATTTGAACTCGTAAACCTTGCGGCGCTAAAACCTAAATCTAGTGCGTCTACCAATTTCGCCACTCCCGCTTATTTTACATTAAAAATATCATAATAAACATAATAAATGGTGGCTACGACGGGATTTGAACCTGTGACCCCATCATTATGAGTGATGTGCTCTAACCAACTGAGCTACGTAGCCCTATATAATTAAAAATTATTAAAAATATTGCAAAAATAATTATGTATCAATGATGAAATTGCATTAATTATATTTTATCATAAAATACAATAAAAGCTTTTACTAGTACAGTATATATTGTATATTAATATTTTTGTATAAAATATTATTCATTAATTTTAATAAATTTTAAATAAAATATTATTTATTTAATAGTTATTCTAAATTAAATTATATTAATTTGATGAAATGTAAATATAATTTTATTTAATATATTACATTATAATTATATCTAAAATATATTATCTTATAATTAAAAAATTATTAATTTAACTAGAATGCTATTAGGACTATTTAAAAAAATAAAATTTATATATGTAAAAATACAAGTTTAATATACATTAATTTTAAGTATTATATTTATGCAGTTTATCATATTAATTATAGTTAGTACTAATATATTCTATATAATAAAATATTACATGCAAAACTATAATTTATACAGAAAATAAATATTTTGTAAAATTATAATATAGACATTATATGTTACTTATTTAAGTATTCCATAATATTTATATTTTAATCATTTTTTATAAAAAATTATTTAGTAAAATTATTAAAAATAAACATATAATATTATTATTTTTAATAATAAATAACCAGTGTTATAGCTTAATTATCATATTTGATTTGTATGTAATGCTACTAATAACATTATAATATACTTTATTTAATAGATAAAGTACATAAATATCTATTAAATAATATTTATTATAAAATAGATTGATAACATATATAATTATAATATTATTTATTTTAATGCAAGAAGATCATATATTAATTATTTTAATCATAGTAACATACTTAATAATAGAATAAAATATTAAAGTATAATTACTTCCTATAATAACATATATACTTAAAAAATTATACAAAATAGTATAATAAGTAAGAACAATATTATCATATCTTTAATTAAGTATATAAAATATATATTTAGTTTATTGAAAAAAAATTATTTTATGATATTATCGATTATAAAATATGAATTGATAGTTAAACATTAAGATATTAATTACATAATATATCTAGAGTTAAACTACATAGTAAATCCAACTAAATCATTCATATCAGATTATGAAAATTATACTTAATTTTAATATCTTTTAATATTATTTAATACATAATGTTTATAAAGAGATAAGAAATAATAATTTTTTATTATTCTATATTAAAATAATTTTTTCAAAAATTCTATTTTTATATTAATATTACTCTTAATATGTATATTATATATGCTTATTATACGAGTTAATAAGTTATTTATTATTTTATATTACTCATACTAATCAGTGGTTATTAGAGAATAACAAGATACTTATAAATCATTTAACATGTATTTTGCTAAACTAAATACAGAAAAAATATCTATAAATATTGCACGATATAAATAACTTTTTTGAATTTAATATATTATATAAAAAGCATAATTATATTTTAGATAAAATAGTATAATGTATCTTTTGACTGATATTTTGAATATATCTATCTAAGTTATAACTTGCTTTGTTATAAAATTTATTCTTTTTGATACTATATAATATTAGCAAGTAAATAAGATTCAAAAAATACATATATAATATATTGTTATAATTACGATTTCTAGAGATTTTATCTTTTAAGTTAATACGTATTGTAATATTAAAAAATTTTTTATTTCAAAAAGTATGTGTGCTTCTATATCGTAAGCAGACAATACTTTATTGGTGCGAGCCATAATTATATAAATCTATAAATTATCAGCTTACTGATAGTTTATTAATTCAATTCTTTGACATTTAATGATTTATAAAATATATATCCATATAATGTTTTATCTATACCTTTAAAGGAAATAAAAATTTTAATGTTCATTTATTTAATTTTACACGTTATTAGATTCCTTTTGAATAGATGTACAAATAAAATAGTCACATCATAGATTTTAATACAATAAATGATATCGTTAATAGCAGCATTTAAACCTTTTGTGCAGCAAAATGTATTTTATAATAAATAATACCTAAATAGGTTGCTACTTTTTGAACTACTTTTAAATCAAGTATATTTTTTAGACTAAGAACAAAATAGTGTAATGGTAATTGCAATTATTTTATTGTATTGATTTGTACTATAAGTTATAATTATTTTATTTAGTAAAATAATCATAATTCATGAATAAAAAATCACTAGATAATAATATTACATAAGGTGCTTCAGACATTAAATAATTTTGTACAAAAATTTCTTAAGTTTCTTTTAATTGCGTTTAATAAGTTATATTATATTTTATATAATTTAATATAAATTAATTAAATTAACAATTTTTATAAATGTAATAATCTATGCTTTATAGATAATTCCTTGGAGAGCATTTTTAATTATAGGGTAAATAGATATCAATTCTTTTATTTCATATATAACATAAAAATTACAGTATTCTTCTTAACTGATATATAATAATATTATTTGAAAATAATCACAACTTATTAGATAGTTGTTTATTTATATCATATTAAAATAAAAACAAATATTCTATTTAAATTATCTAAAAATATAGGTTATTCTCCTAAAAATAGTGCTAAAATTACTTCATAGTCCGAAGCAATTTGAAATTTATAATGACCTTTTAAGAGATTGCATAATTTTTTGATGATTATGTATCTCGCTATTTACTGTTAATACTTGGGTATGATCAAAATTATATACAAGTTTATCGCCATTTTAGTAATATATTGTAAATAAAAATTCATGTATGAGAATAGCATGATCATAAGCATAAATACCAGACGAATCAGGATTACGGTGACACATTAAGTGTAATGATTAAATTACTTTTTTTATGTAGTTAAATGGGATCTGTTTTTACAATCAAGAATATTCAACATAAATACATATATTGCTTTTAGATTATATGATTTAGTTATAATCTTATTATTATTTAGGTAATAAAATTATTGATATATTTTTTTATGAAGACATAATAATGTATATTATTATTTTTATAATATACAGAAAAAATATTTATTTGTTTTTATGAAATTAATAATTACATAAATATATTAATTAATATAGATTATTAAATTACTAGAATTTATTATTCTTTTAAATATATAATATGTAAATAAAATAATAATATAACAATTTACATAAAATTTTATTTATCTAAATAATGAATCTTATTATTTGTTGTAATATAATTATATGAAATTTTTTAATAAGATATTTGTATTCATTATAAATATAATATCAAATATTATTTATTAATTATAATGCATATTAATTTATTTTAAATATTCATAAATATTATGTAATAATATGATTATTACGAATAAATATTGAAAGAATAATATAAATATTATAATGTATTATTTGTAATAATAAATTATATTAATAATAATTTATATCTATATTAAATATTATGTTTAAGTAGTGTTTAAATATATTATCTTTGATAGATATCATACAAAATAGTATTTTGTTTTATTGTTCAAGAAATAAATAATTTAATGTAATTATAAATAATATTTACTCAAAATTATTATATTATATGAAAGATAATAATATTTTATTTATGTATAAAAATATTTAATCTTATTAAGATACTATTTTTAGTACATTATATTAATGTTTGACTAAATTATTAATTAATAGCAATAACAAAATTATTTATTATCACTACTATACTCTATTGTATCTATGATAGTAATTTTGACACTTGAGCTACAGTAATAACATACTTATCAAGTTAAATAATAATAAAATTACTTGTATGTGTAGTGTGATTTTTACTTTATTAAAAGTATTTTAATAAATTATAATATTATATATTGAGACAAATATAATAATAAAAACTATAGTAAAATAACATCAATTAATTGAATGCATTATAATGAGTATTTTTATTACACTTATGAATATAAAAATCATAATTTAACAAACAATAATAATCACATAAATCTATTTTTATAGATTTTATCTCTAATATTAAAAAAATAATATTTTAAATAAGTATAATTAAATTAATTAATTTTTTCTTAAGAAATTAATATTTATTTTAAATATATTATATAGTAATTAGTAGTTTACCTAAAACAGTGTATCTAATAATTATTAGATCATCAGTGTAATAATCATTTAATGATGCCATGATACTTCTTTAATTTAAGATGATACATTATATTTAATATATTTTGAAATAAGTTATAATAAAAGTAATATAATAAAAATTATATAATAATTTTTTATATCGAAATATTTAATTATAAAAACTATATAATATATAAATGAAATAATATTTATATAAATATTACCTGACAAATACATTGCTTAGATATTACATGTTAATAAAAATTTTAAATTCTGATTATAACTTTATTAGATTAATTGATATGACTATACGTAGCTATTCTTAATAATCTATATAATTAATTTTTAATTAATATGATATACTATCTTAGTATAATAATCTTTATTGTTTATAAGTTTATATAATATGGCAAATGTCAGTAATATACTAATAAATCTCTTAAATAATAAAAAATAATATTAATTATAATATATATAACCTCGTTAAAAATAAGATTCTTATCTTTATAATCAATATTATAAAAGATTATTTTGCTAAATAATTAATTTATAAGATTAACTTAATAAATTATTTATTTAACTACAAGTACCATGACATATAAATTAACAAAAAAATATCTTAAAATAAAATTTATAAAATTAAAAAATATATAATATAATAATATTTAATTTATATTAACGTATATTATTATATACAGGTAGTACAATAAAATACAAAATATTTTTATATACTAAATATTTTACAAAAATTAATTATACTGTAATAATAATATATATCTTCTTATAGAAGATAGGATAATTTATTCCAGTACACTTAGCTTTATAAAAATTTTAATCGTAACAAATAAAATATTCAAGTTCTCTTTAAATTATTTATTATTTAATAATAATATACTATCTTTACGTAAAGATAGTTATAATATTGTAATATTGATAATGTTTCTTAAATCTATATACTATTTTGTACGACAAATTTTTATAAGTAATTATTTATTATTAATAATGATATTAGTGATATTAAAAATAATGTACAGAATATTTTTTACATATAAGTATTTAATTTATAATCAATAATATCAATGAGTTTAGTATAATAATCTATTGTTTATATGATTTGCTTGAATTTAGATATTAATGGTTTTCTAGTTTAGAAATAAATATTTTTATACATTGTATATATAATGGTAATGACATTATACTCATTACTATAATATTAATGATTGTGTTTTTATTTCATAAATATTTTATAAGTTTTTCATAAAATATTTATAGTCAAACACGTTAAAATACTTCGCTTATTTTTGTACTAACAATAATTGAGTTATTCATGACTAACAATGAAATTAAAGATATATTGATGCATGCATTATTTTTGCAAGAAGTCTATGTCACCCTTCAAAGTAACCATGTTCATATAATTGCTATTGATAAGAGATTTTTTGGGATAAGCCCCGTAAAACAACAACAGATAATTTATGCTCCTTTAATGCAATACATTGCAGATAAGAGCATTCATGCGTTATCAATAAAAGTCTTTACACCTCAAGAATGGCAAACTTATTGCAAACTTAATAAATTGTAATTTTATGTTAACTATAATAAATTGTGTGCAATAATAGTTACTTTAAATTATTATTTAGATAAATATCATGAATAAATTTCGTGTGCAAGGTCCAACTCGTCTAATAGGAGAAGTTACTAGTGCTGGAGCAAAAAATGCAGCCTTACCAATTATGTTTGCTACGTTATTAGCTGAAGATCCAGTACAAATTAATAATGTACCACAGTTAAAAGATATTGATACGACAATAAAATTATTAACTTATTTAGGTGTGCAAATTAAACGCAATACCTCAATCCATATTAATTCTAGCAATATTAATAAATTTTGTGCACCTTATGAATTAGTAAAAACTATGCGTGCTTCTATATGGGCTCTTGGTCCGTTAGTAGCACGTTTTGGTTATGGTCAAGTTTCTCTTCCTGGTGGATGTGCAATAGGAGCTCGTCCTGTTAACTTACATATTACCGCTCTAGCAAAATTAGGTGCTAATATTAAGATGGAAAAAGGTTACGTAAAAGCTTCTGTTAAGGGACGTTTAAGAGGTGCACATATCTTAATGAATAAAGTTAGTGTAGGTGCTACTATTACTGCAATTATGGCAGCTGCAATAGCAAAAGGTATTACTGTAATTGAAAATGCTGCTCGAGAACCGGAAATTGTTGATACTGTTAATTTTTTAAATACTATAGGTGCTAAAATATATGGTGCTGGTACTCATCGTATAAGTATTGAAGGCGTGAATAATTTAAGTGGTGGAGTGTATAAAGTATTGTCAGATCGCATTGAAACGGGTACTTTTCTTATTGCAGCAGCTGTAACGCGAGGTAAAATTCTTTGCCGTAATACCTGTCCAAATAATTTAGATATAGTTCTTACAAAATTACATGAAGCTGGCGCTGATATTACAGTTGGTATAGATTGGATATCTCTAGATATGCATAATACACGACCAAAAGCAGTGACCGTAAATACCGCTCCTCATCCTGGTTTTCCAACTGACATGCAGGCACAGTTCAGTCTATTAAATATAGTAAGCAAAGGTACTGGGATGATTACTGAGAATATTTTTGAAAATCGTTTTATGCATATCCCAGAAATGATTCGCATGGGAGCTCAAGCTAAAATAGCAGGTAATACTGTGACCTGCTATGGTGTTGAAAAACTCTCTGGTACACAAGTTATGGCAACTGATTTGCGTGCTTCGGCAAGTTTAGTAATTGCTGGTTGTATAGCTGAAGGAACTACAATTATTGATCGTATTTATCATATTGACCGTGGCTACGATCATATTGAACAAAAATTAAGCGCATTAGGAGCTAATATTGAGCGTGTTACAGATTAATTTCACTAAAAAAATTTATCTCATAAAATATAATATATAGTAATTAAATTTATCTTATTCGATATATATAATCATTAAACTGTGGATAATCAAAAAAAAATTAATTATATTACCTTTAATGATCTAACTTGTAGATACTGTACTAACTTAGTACTAATAAAGTATTTGAAATTTTTTTAATGTTATTAAAATATATGATTTATTACTTATTATTTATATCCATAATCTTAAAATTAAGATAATTTACCTTGAACTAAAGGAATACATTTAATAGTTTAAATATATTGATTCAAAAATTATTACTATAACGTTGCATATAACACAAATTTTGAGTTTTATTAGATCCTCTAACAGGAATTACTACATGTATACCATCAGTTAATTGTTTTGATAACGATGCTGGAATCTCACTAGGTACTGTAGTAACAATGATAGCATCAAATACCACGCTCAAGCCGCCCAACCTAGCTACCCGTCACCGTGACGGGTAGAAATATTATATAAATTTAGCTGTTTAAGATGTCTTTTTGCTTCTAATTGCAGAATTTTTATGCGTTCTATAGAAAATACATGTTTTACTTTAAATGTACTGATATTGCTGTTTTATAATGAGATCTCATGTCAATTTCTAAAACTTTAGAATCAGATCTAATACATAATAATTCTGTCATTCTTGCACTACATAAGGCTATGACATTGTCTGTCCTAAACCTATTGGTAACGCAGTATTATCATAAGCTTTATAAGGTATAGACTCATTAATAAATTTTTCACGTGGTACTTGAGCTAAAACATTTAATATTTATTCATTATCAATTCCTTGTTACATTAATTACTGTAACAAAATTATTACACGTTGATCTATCATTAATTATTAACCAATTTATTGAAGATATTTAGAATGTATATTTTACTGATAATATACTATTGAGTATAAAAATATAAAAAATGTAATCTTAACAAGAAAATATAATATATATTTTTAATTTATTAAAAATAATATTCATTATACTTTGTAAGTAATTTTATAAATTTTATTATATTTATTACTAAAGTATATTAATGAATTGTATTTTTATATTATTATTTATTTTAAAATGACATGATATTTTTTATATAAATTTAATTAATATATAAATTATATTATTAGGATGATAATGTGTTTCAAAGCAAGTTATTTGAGTAAATAATGATATCAATATTTAAGAATAAAATGCAGAAAATAAGTACTTAAGATATAAAAACATGTTTAATTAATGTAATTTAATACAATTATATTCATTTTAAATGACTCTATAAGATTATTATTTTTATAACAAAATTAAAATATATAAATTATATATAATATACGTGCGTTTAGTACTATATTATATATATCTTAATATATTAAATATTATTATATATGTTATTCAATATAAAACAGATTAAATCTTTTCTCTTATTTATATTCTGTACTTTTATACATATATATAATTAAAGATATTGTCTACTTATATTATTTTATAACTAAAATGTATATAGTTAAAATATAATTTAGTATATTAAATTTTATCTTAATATTAAAAGATAGAATATTTCTATACAATGCATTCAGTAAGTACGTAAAATATATTATTTTAAAACCTATAAATATATTAATTAATAATTTAATATATTTTCTTTAATTAATATAGCTTTTAATATGTTATTATTTATAATAAATACGTTATAAGTATCATCTTATAAAATAAAAAACATATAATGTTTACATATTTCAATTTCTTAACATTGTATATGTATAGTATAAATGATTTATCTTTACTATCAGTATATTTTCAATAATAATAATTCTGCATAAACAGATATAATAAATATCATTTATTTTTTAAAAATATAATAATTGAGTCTACTATAATAACAGTATCATTATTATCTAATAATATAAATTATTCTATTAAATGTTATTTGATAATGATCTATAAGAAAATTAAATATTATTAAATAATTAATTTATTATTATAATTAATAATATTTATCAATATTTAATTAATTAGTAAAATATAAATATTAGTAAAATAATATCTTTTGTTAAAAAATAGTATAAGTTATTTAAAGAATACATAATAGTATATTTATAGTTAGTATATATACTAAAATATTTTATATAAGTAATATAAAATATTTTTTAACAGAAATATAGTAATTATAATAAAAAATTATTTAAAATAATATAATATATTTTTACTTTAAAAATGATGGTATATAGCAAAATATATTATGCAATCTTTACAAGATTAAATCAATATATTGTATATATTTTTTATAAAATTATTTTGTAATAAATAACTATTTTAAGTTTTTAAAGATGTATATATGATTTTTTAAAAAACTATTTATAATAAGAATATTTTTAATGTTATTCACTTTATAAAAAACAAATAAATAATATTTTATATGTATGATGAATTACAAAATAATACAATCCTAATTTAGTATCAACCCAATATTAACTATATTACATAAAAAATATAGTTTAATAAGTGTGGTAAAAATTTTTATACTAAAAAATAATTTTTCATAAAAACATAAAATATAACAAAAATTTTCAAAATCCTGGTTTAAGGATGTTAATAATAATATTATGTTGCTTTATGCAGTAATAATGCAACTGCCTCGCACGCAATACCTTCACCACGACCAATGAAACCTAAATTTTCTGTAGTTGTTGATTTTATATTAATATGATCTATGCTGCAATTTAGATGTTTAGCTAAATTTACACGCATTTGAGAAATATATGGAGTTATATGTGGATCTTGTGCAATTACTGTAATATCGAGATTACCTAAATAATAACCTTGTACTTGTATACGGTTAAATGCTTCCTGTAATAACTTACAACTAGCTATATCTTTAAATGCTGGCTCACTATTAGGAAATAATATACCAATATCACCCAAAGAGGCAGCGCCTAATAAAGCGTCAGTTGCAGCATGTAATAAAACATCACCATCAGAGTGCGCAATAAAACCATATTTATAAGGAATACTGACTCCACCAATAATTAAAGGACTTGATCCACCAAATCTATGCACATCAAAACCATGACCAATCCTCATGTAATATTCTCCTATAAATAATTTTAAAGAACGATAAAATCAAATGTTTATATAAAAATATAAAGTTATGTATGCTGGGATAAATATAACTTAGCTAACGAAAAATCTTCAGGATTAGTTATTTTAATATTGTCATAACGACCAGATACTAATATTGGACAATACCCGCAATACTCTAAAGCTGATGCTTCATCAGTTAATATAGCTCCTTTATTCAAAGCATATAATATACACATCATTAGTAATTTACGTGGAAAAAACTGTGGAGTTAATGCATGCCATAGACATTCACGACTTACTGTATGTTGAATCTTTCTTATATTATTTTGGGAGCGTTTCATAGTATCTCTTACTGGATTTGCAAGAATACCTCCTATTTTAGATGTATGTTGTAAAGTTAATAAATTACTAAGATCATGTTGATGCAGACAAGGTCGTGAGGCATCATGCACTAATACCCAATGCGCATCTGTGGCTGCTCTTAAACCAGCTAACACCGATTCTGCTCGATGCGCTCCACCATGCAATGCTTCAATACGAGGATTGTGTGCTAACGGTAAATTATAAAAATAATTATCATCTGGTCTTATTGGTACAATAATACGTTTAACATCAACATTATATAGTAATGCCATGACAGAATATTCTAATATAGTTTTTCCTTGGATAGATAAGTATTGTTTTGGACATGAAGATCGCATCCGATTACCAGTACCAGCAGCGGGTACAATAGCTACTATAGATAAACTTGATGATTTTGTTATAGAAGCATGCATAGATTTCACTTATAGTAGTATAAATATTATTTATGTAATAACTAATTATTAAGTCATGTCAAATATTATTGATATTGAATAAAATAATAATATTCATATGATATAAGTTACTTATTATAAATTTTTTGATAAGCAAATAATAATATGCCATAAAAAATAATATTAAGATCCTTAATAAGAACAAATAAGTTATATTATTATTTTTATTTTGTTTTTATCACCAAACGATAAAATATTTCACCTGTTTTTATCATACCAAGTTCTTTTCGTGCACGTTCTTCAATAGCTTCCTGACCGTTATTAAGATCATTGATTTCAGCAAATAACGCATCATTACGATATTTTAATTGACTATTATAATCTTTTTGAGTAGTAATATTTTTTTTAATATGCATATAATCATGAAAACCATTTCTACCTATCCATAATGAATACTGCAACCAACTCAATAGTATTAATAAAATTATTGTTAATTTATCCATAATATTAATTATTAATATAAATAATATTTATAATATACTGAATATAATTACTCAGTTATAACTAATATGCAAGTATTATACTTTTATAATTAAATATATTTTTTATATTTATAATTGAATAACAATAAATGATAATAGGGAATTAATTTATTAACTAAATATTTTATACATAATATTTTATATACTTATAAAGTATTATGTATTTTAATATATTACTAAGCATAGATATCAATACTTATATCATAAATATGATATATATGATTATATTTACATAATATTTTTTAAAAATATTAAAATGTTATTTATTACAAATAGATAAATTTATTTGATAGTTTATATCAAAATAGTATTTAATTAAAAATTAATAAGTATTATTATAATAATTTATAATATAAAAATATTACTAGATTAGTAATGCCGTATAAACAAAAAATTTTAAAGAATTCAAATAATATTTGATTTATTATAGATAAAATATATCATGCAATCAAAGCATGTTACATCTATTAATAAGATAGATTATATATAATAATTTTTATCAAGTATTAATATTAATTATTAATTTTTTCCTAAAAATATACGCTTACATTTATTTAACATAAAAATTTATTAATTATGTGCTAGATTAAAAAAATAACCAATATTATAGTATCATATAAAAAAATAATCAGAGAGTTATATATAAATTCCAAAAGAAAGATAAAATATATAAAAAACGTTAACATATAAACATACTTAGTAAAACAAACAAATAAAATATTATTATCAATAATAATTTTATCTATCATAAAATATTAAGTAGATAATAATGATACTTTTTTAAAAAATATTTATATTGATAACATGTATTATATAATAATAATATTTTCATATTAAATATTACTAATATAATTTATTAATTAAATGCATTTGTAGTAATAATAGCTAAAGCTAGATCAATACGTTTTAGTGATTTTCTTTGACCAATATAATAAATTAAAATATTTATACTTAACGATTGATCTGTACCTGTCATAGCAACACGTAATGGCATGCCAACTTTATCCATTGTTAATTTAAGTTCTTCCGCAGTTTTTTGAATTACATTATCAATATTTGTAAAAGTCCAATCAGTTATTGCTGCTATTTTAGTACGAATTAACTCTAAAGGTTTACGTGCCACTAAACATAAATATTTTTTTACTGCATCATTATTAAAATTAGTAAAATCTTCATAAAAATAACGTGCATGTGCTGCCATGTCTTTTAAAGTTTTACAGCGTCTAGTTAGAAGAGGAATTATTTCAAATAAGTTTGGTCCACTATGGGTATCATAACCAAATTGATTAATATGCCATGTTAGATGTCTAGCTAAATATTCAACAGGCATCTTTTTAAGGTAAAATTGGTTAAGCCATTGTAATTTTTCAAGATTAAATATGCTTGCAGATTTACTAATATTATCCAGTGTAAACAATTTTTTCATTTCATCAGTACTAAATATTTCTTGATCACCATAAGACCAACCCATACGTACTAAATAATTAAGTAAAGCTTCTGGTAAATAACCATCATCACGATACTGCATCACATTTACTGTATCACTATGACGTTTAGACATTTTTTTACCTGTATTATTTAATATCATTGGAACATGTGCATAATGTGGAACTGGAGCTCCTAATGCTTTCAATATATTAATTTGACGTGGAGTATTATTAATATGATCTTCTCCGCGGATTATATGAGTAATTTCCATATCCCAATCATCAATTACAACACAAAAATTGTAGGTTGGTGAGCCATCTGTACGACGAATGATAAGATCATCTAGTTCTTTATTATTAAATTCAATAAATCCACGAATTTTATCATAAAATATAACTGAACCTTCTATGGGATTTAAGAAACGAACTACGTAAGGCTTATTATTGTTATAATAATTATTATAGCGACAAAAACCATCGTAACGAGGTTTTGTATTACTAGTTATATTTGTTTTACGCAAATTTTCAAGACGCTCTTTAGAACAATAACATTTATATGCGGAACCTTGTTCTAACATTTTATTAATAACATAGTTATAACGTTCAAAACGTTTAGTCTGATAGTAAGGACCTTGATCCCAATCTATATTCAGCCAGTGCATACAATCTATGATATTTTTAATAGCTTCATCAGTTGAACGCTCTAGATCAGTATCTTCAATGCGAAGAATAAATTCACCTTGATTATGACGAGCAAATAACCATGCATAAAGAGCAGTACGTGCACTACCTAAGTGAAAATATCCAGTAGGGCTAGGTGCAAAACGAGTTTTAATTTTCATTTTATGATATACTCAATAAATAATATATTTTATATTGCTTTTATTTAAATTATTATTCAGATAATAGGTGACATAATTTATATTATCAAAATAAAGCAATATCTGTATTTTATTAAATTATGATAATATATAAATATTTTTATATATCTTCAATATATCAATACATTTATTGACTTGATTTTTTAGTAACTTAATATCTATTAAATAGATTATAATAATAATTTATTAAAATATATAATACTGAGTATATTATATTATTTGAGTAATAAAATAAATGTTAAAAAATATTTTAATTAATTTTGATAAATTAATTTCTTATGAAATATAACATCAAAAAATATCCTTTATTGGAGTTATATTATTACTTTATCAGTATGCATTGAATTTTATAATAATTAATATATAAAATATTTGTTATTGTTTTTATTTACGTAATTATTATTTTTTTGCTAAACTTATTGGTTAATTTTGATATTTGAATAGACATAATACATTATTATGTCATAATTTATGATAAATGTAGAACTTATATTAAGATGTATAATATTTCTGTGTTATATGCTTATTAACTTTTAGTTATATCGCTAATTTTTTATTTATTATGTTATACATAAATATTGTAAAATTAATGTTATATCTAAAAATATGTAGGTGAGAATATTTTATCCTAATTTAGTTAAATTATTTTTATATATTACTCATAATACATAAAATCTTACTAAAAGTAAGACATCAGGAAAATTTTATCTATTTTAAATAAATAACTTATTTTTAAATAGTTATAAAATAATTAAATAAAATGATTTACTTAGAAATATAATGTATCTATTATATATATAATCAATTAGTAAATAGTTTAGATAAAATTTACTATATATAGTATATTATCAATATAGTATTACTATTGAATCATAATTATTTTTTAAATAACTAGAATAATATAAAAAAATTGTATTGTCTAATAAAATTAAGTTATTATAAAAAGTACATAGTCAATGTGTTAATAATTGTGATGAAAAGAATGATTATAATAAATAAGACAAGATACACAATAATCTTTATACATATAAATAATATAAGTTTTTATTAGTATAGTATGATAATTAAATATCATTAATAAAAAATAAAAAATATTTCTATTCTTCTTTAAGAAATTATTATCTAGTGTAATGTATATAAAGAGATATTTTATTTTATTAAATTAACTGACATAAATACACTAAATATAAAATCAGAACATTTAAAAAAAATTTTCAGTCTTTTTATTATATTTATTATAAATAGTATGATACTTATTGTATTTATACTATAACAATTCCATTATAAATAAATGATGAGTATTAATGAATTATCAAGTACTAGCTCGTAAATGGCGTCCGCAAATATTTTCTGATGTCGTAGGTCAAACACATGTTATGACTGCGTTAAAAAACAGTCTTTCTAATGTGCGTCTTCATCATGCTTATCTTTTTTCCGGCACTCGTGGTGTAGGAAAAACTAGCATTGCGCGATTGTTAGCTAAAGGATTTACCTGTGAGACAGGTATTACCCCTACACCATGTGGTTTATGTAATAATTGTAAAGAAATTGAACAAGGATGTTTTGTTGATCTTTTAGAAATCGATGCTGCTTCACGTACTAAAGTAGAAGATACTCGTGATTTATTATATAATATGCAATATACACCAGTACGTAGCCGTTTCAAAATTTACTTAATTGACGAAATACACATGTTGTCACGTCATAGTTTTAATGCACTGTTAAAAACTTTAGAAGAGCCGCCTTCTCATATTAAATTTTTACTAGCAACTACTGAACCCCAAAAACTACCAATCACTATTTTATCCCGTTGTTTACAGTTTCATCTTAAAGCATTAAGTATAAAACAAATTTCTGGTCAGTTAGAAAAAATTGTTACAGCTGAAGGATTCAATGCTGAACCATATGCATTGCAATTATTAGCACGTGCTTCTAAAGGAAGCATGCGTGATGCATTAAGCCTTACAGATCAGGCAATTGCTATGGGAACACATCAAATTACTACTGAACATGTAAATCAAATACTTGGCACTTTAGATAATGAACAACCGTTATCTATTATTGAAGCACTTATAAATGCTGATAGTAAAAAAATAATATATTTAATTCAGCAAGTTGCACAGCTAGGTGTAGATTGGGAAAACTTGCTGATTGAAATTTTAACTTTACTGCATAATATTTCAATATTACAATTGTTACCTGATGGATTCAATAATTATGATATTTCTATTAAACAGCGATTACTCATACTTTCACGCATTGTATCATCTAAGGATTTACAAAAATTTTACCAAATTATTCTAATAGGTCGTAAAGAACTTCCTTATGCTCCAGATAATCGTATGGGAATCGAAATGATTCTATTGCGTGCTCTATCTGTTCATCCAAATCTAGATATTGTTAAACCAATAGTAGATAATTATCAAACTATTTCATCTCATATGTTAGTGCCATCTAATTCTTGTTCAGATCAAAAACAAAACCATACAATAGAAACTGATTTAGCTATTGATAAACATAAAATACCTTTTTCTACTGAATCTATAATGCAGAAAGAATCATTATCTAAACATTCAACAACAACTATATTATCTGATTCAATGACTCAATTATTAAAAGCTAGACATCAAATACATAAAAAATTAAATAATATAAATGACCCAAAGTAAATATAAGAGATATCTATAATATAAAAGAGCAATAACAAAATTTTTACAAAACATTCTATGCTTATTAAGCAATATACTAAAATTTTATATTTTTACAAGATACAAATATCATTAATAATTTATAGAATATCTAAATAATATTAATACTTATTATTTGTAAGTATTAAACATTGAACTAACAATTATCTTAACTAATAAAATTATTAATATTACGTATATTGCTAAAATACTTAGAACAAATAAAATATTATTATATTTACGTTTTTTATAAAATTATTTAAATTTTAGCTATACACAACATATTTATATTAAGTAATTATTAAATGATCAGCTTTAATGAGAGATAGTCAAAAAAACAATTTAAAACAATTAATTCTCTTAGAATAGTAGTAAAATATTATAAAGCAAAATTCAATAATCTTATCAGTTATATCCCTAATGATATTAGCATATAATTTTGCAAGATATTTTTAATACTAAATTAGATAATAATATTTACTGTATTTAACTAATTATAAATAAAATATTACTAGTGAATAACTTAAACATGAATAATATATTTAGCTATATATTAGGAGGTAATAATATAAAATAGAATCACATTTCTATACTTAATAGATAATAAATAAAAAGTATTAATAGATTTAATCTTGTTGTAATAAAATTAATTATTAATAATAGTTATATTGTTTTTTATATTTAAAATATCTAATCGTATATGCAATATATACAATACTGTATATTTACTTTTTAAAAATATATTTTAATATTATAATTCTATATATTTATATATACTGTGCCTGACATATAATAAATACAATATATTTATGATATATAATAATTAAAATATATAATATTATTAATAACCTTAATGTATTTTATTGATATAAATGATTTATATTTTTTATTTTTATAATCATTTTACCATAAGCTATTATTAGCTAATAGTTATTAATAATCTTATATCTATGCAATCTTGAAGAAAATTATTAGTATTTATTTACAATGCATGCAATAAGATAATACAATATATCATAAGTATAATATTAATAATATTTTTTAAATATTGTTAAAAAAAATCAATAATTTTTATCTACATAAAAATATAATACTATTAATTTTTGAATAAAGATTACAATTAAAAATTATTATATGTAATCTGAAAGAAAAATTTTTACTAACTATAAAAGAATTATATAATATCAGTAATATACTATGTATTAATTCTTACTTTAATTATTTTTATAATAACTAAATATTATTTTATAAATAATATTAATAATTATTAATTAACTAAATTCGTTTTAATTATAAAAATATTTATAAAATATAATTATTTAATAAGTATTATTTATAATAATGTAGGATCATTAACATTAATTATTATAGTATTTATTTGTAAAAAACATATACAAGTATATATTATTATTTTGCATATCATAAAATACACATAACCTTAATTATTTAATAAAATAAGTCATTAAATATAAGATAAACATTAAAATTTAGTTATATAGATGAATTAATATTTTATAAAAAATATTTATTAATAACAAAAATACATTGCTTTTAATTAAATAAGTTAATATATTTTAATATTATGGTAGGTGATGACGGGTTTGAACCGCCGACCCCCTCCTTGTAAGGGAGGTGCTCTTCCATCTGAGCTAATCACCCCTATTTAATCATATGATATAATCATAACTATTATTTAAAAAATAGTCAATATATTTGTATATATAAAAAATAATAAATTAATTTTAATCTATATAACATATATATTAATTTTATTATCATAATGAATTATTTATTAAATTATATAATTGATAGAAATTATTTATAAATTTTATATATATTATTAATAATACTTTATTACCTGTATAAATATTGCAATTACTTAATTATTTATTATTATAAGATGTATCCTATATAACGATATTATAATAATTAGTAATGATATTTTTTAGTGACTGATTTATAATAATTTATATTATTTAGGATTGATCATAAAATATAAGTACGTCATTATTATATAAAAATATGTAAATTATACTTGATTATTACTTTATTCTATTATTTGCTGAATAATAATATATTAGTATAACATAATATTATACTTTGTAAAAATATTTAATTAATAATACAATAATATAGTATATAATAAATTATAACTGATTTATTTAATCAATATATTACATATCTTTTATATAGACAATTATTTATTTAAATAAAAATTATTTTTTATACTATTTATATTCTGCTTTAATAGAATATTATTGTTTACTTATTTCAATAAATATTATAAAATTTTTACTTTATTACTGTATCACAATAATAAATATTATTTTTATTAAATTAAAAATTTCATGAATGAAATCTTAAGATACTTATTGATCCTATTACGGTTATCCTTATTAAAAGAATAATTTTAGATTAATAGCTAAAATTATTTATATATATTTATCTAATTAATTAAATAATAAATCATACTATTTTAACACTATAAAGAATGAATATTATAAAGTACCTTATTGTTAATACACAATTATTTGTAAAATATTTGTCATATAAAAAGTCAACTATTTGATTTTTTATTTTAGTATCAACTAATTTACTAAACAATATTTGTTATATCAAACTACAAATAATTAAGTTATAGTTTTTATAGGTATGTAGTATTTATATCTAATTTGATTATTTTCTTAGTTAAGAGTTACACAATAATATTCAATAATAAATTATTTTTTATAAAATGATTTTAATATTTTATATTTATAGGTATTTAAAAAATATAGTATAATATACTTGTATAATTAACGTAGTATATATAACAATATTGATATACTCTACTCAAGAAAACTAAATTATTAAATAATAATAAAATTATAATTTATATATTAAATAGTTATTTTATAATAAATTCATTATCTAGTATGCATATTTCTATTTAATTATCTTTGTATCATAAAAAGAAATATTTATTCAGTTTATTTAGACTATCAATAAGATTGTCTTCAAGTAACTATATAAATATAATTAAAAATTTACATTATTTAATTCTATAGTATAGCAAAATAAATCATAGAATTTTATATAATAAAATTAACCATGATTATATATTATATTCATATATAAAATATATTATGTATTTATTCAATACTAAAAAACATTAAAATTAATTTAATATATATTATAGTATATTCTATAATAAAAAAATAGGAGTCGTTATGACTTGGGAATATGCGTTAATTAGTTTAATTATCGGCGTTTTAATTGGCGCGTTAATAATGTATTTTGGTAATCCAAAATTTTATAAACAAAAGATTTTACAAAATAAATTAGAAAAAAGTAATAATGAATTGATACAATATCGTCAGGAATTATTAAATCATTTTATTCATAGTGCTAAACTATTAGATAATATAGCTAACGATTATCGTCAAATGCACGATTATATGACAAAAATATCAAGTAAATTATTACCAGATATTTCTCACAAAGATAATCCATTTTACTATCATTTGACTGATCCTGAATATAATAGAACATTAGTAAATTATCCACCAAGAGACTATTCGGAAGTTTCCTCTAGTTTATTGACAGCTGAACGTCATAATAAATAAATTATTATTCTTAAATAGACTCTTTACTAGCAGTACTGCTTACATTAACCTATTAAATATATATTTATAATTGTAAAATAGTTAAAATAAATATAAGTACTATATTAGTAATATAGCGCATTTATTTGCCACAATATATTAACGATTTTAAATGGCTATGAGAATTCATTCAATTATGAAGAAAAAATCTTTATTACTCAGCTTATTGATTTTAAGTATGGGCTACAAAATATTATTTACGTCTATAATTCATGCTGCATTACCTCCAATTGTTGCTATACAGCATACCCCAAGTTTAGCTCCTATGTTAGACAAAGTATTACCCGCAGTAGTAAGTGTGCATGTTGAAGGCATGCAAAGTGTTAAATCTAATCCAATAATTAGAGGTAGAGAACGTGAATTTGAAGGATTAGGATCAGGAGTAATTATTGACGCAATAAATGGTTATGTATTGACTAATAACCACGTTATTAATGATGCTATTAAGATAAAAGTACAGTTAAATGATGGTCGTGAGTACGCTACTAAATTAATTGGTCGTGATGATCAATCTGATATTGCACTAATACAATTAATTAATGCAAAAAATCTTACTGCTATAAAAATTGCTGATTCCGATAAAATAAGAGTTGGTGATTTTGCTATTGCGGTAGGAAATCCATTTGGATTAGGTCAAACTGTAACCTCTGGTATTATTTCTGCGCTAGGACGCAGTGGTCTTAATCTTGAAGGATTAGAAAATTTTATTCAGACAGATGCTTCGATTAATAGAGGTAATTCTGGTGGAGCACTTATTAATCTTAATGGTGAATTAATTGGTATTAATACTGCTATATTAGCACCTGGTGGTGGTAATATAGGTATTGGTTTTGCAATTCCTAGTAATATGGCTCAAAGTTTAAGCATTCAATTAATTAAATATGGAGAATTTAAACGAGGTGTACTTGGTATTCGCGGTCGAGAAATGACAGCTGATTTAGCACAAGCATTTAAGTTAGATGCTCAAAGAGGAGCGTTCGTTAATGAAGTATTACCTAATTCAGCTGCAGCTAAAGCCGGAATTAAAGCAGGTGATGTGATCATTGCTTTAGATAATAATTTGCTGAATAGTTTTGCTGAACTTCGAGCTAAAATTGGTTCTGCGTCACCTGGCACTATACTAAAATTAGGCATGTTACGTAATGGTCAGCCAATGACTATTTTTGTTACATTAGGAAATAGCGGAATAACTACTATACAAGCAGAAAATATCAGTCCTGCTTTGCAAGGAGCAACCCTTAGTAATGGCAATATTAAAGGTACGATGGGTATTAAAATTGATGATGTTACAATAGGGTCTATTGCTGCACAAATGGGTATACATAAAGGTGATTTAATAATTGGTGTTAATAGAGAGCGTATACGTGATATTATATCTTTGCGAAAATCGTTATCAGCAAATCCACCGGTTATAGCATTACATATATTACGAAACGGTACTAGTATGTATTTATTGATACGCTAAATAATAGTTTTATAAATAGTAATAATATATAAAAAGTACAAAATTGAGTTTTAATACATACAGTGCTCAATTTTGTACGTTTATGATTGTGATATTTTATATTATTACATAATACATGAAATATTTAATAAATAAAATTATTTTTTTATTTAATATGATCTATAATTGATATTAATTTTTAACAAATATTTATATATAAATACAATATCAGTAATAGCAGTAATACAATTACATATATTTTTTTTAAAAAAAACTAAAATATTTTTGTAATTATATGCACACACGTATGTATAAAAATTTTTATCATTAATAATGGACTTATTTAAGATAGTTTTTTAATATAAAATATTTATTTTTTTTATTTTATTTTTTACTCATAAACATTGATTTACTATAAAAATAAATTTCTTATGAGTTATTAATTTTATTAATTCTTAATAATGTAAACAATTATTATTATGACTAAACTTATGATTATTATTTACTATAACAATTAAATGATTTAAAATAAAATAAATTTATTAAAAGATTATTAGTAATATATTAAATATAATACTCAAAAATAATTAATATGTGTAATGTATTAGTTATTGTGATAATATGTACTGTATTTATATTTATTAAAATATATATTAAATATTTTATATATTTTAAATATAATAATATATTAGAGGTATGTGATCTAATCAATATTCAATCAATAAAATATATTTATTTTAATAAATTCTTGATTAATATATTTATTTTAAATATAATAAATATATTATTTATCTAGAATACATATATTGCAAATATTAGAAGATTGTTGTTATAAACTATACAAATATTAATTTTATATATTAATATAATATTTTTTAAATATTTGTTTGTGTTTTGATTGAAGAGATCAATAATGATCTAATCAAATATTATATGTAAATACATTAATTTTCAATAAGCAATATATTAATTACTCAACTATAATAAATAATTAGAACTCATACTTTTTATATAAAATTAATATATTATCTTAATAATTATAAAAATTATATATTTTTTAAAAAAAATTAGTGTTTCTATAATAATTTTGCAAATTATAAACAATAAAAATAATTATTAATATAATATTAAATATATTATTCTTATGAATTATGTTTATACTATAGTAGTATATTTTAAAGTTATAGATAATATTTCTAATATTAGAAATAATTAAGTTTATTACATGGAAAATAATAATTATATGTTAGCTGAATAATTATATTGAGAATAATAAAAGATTATTATGAGTAACATATTCATATACTATAAAACAAAGGATCATTGTATGATAATGTTGGTTAAAAACCATATTATTAATAATTTACTTTAACAACAAACATGTACTATATAAATAAACTTATGTACTCATTTAATCTGAAATAAAAAAATTTTATTTTTAGTAAAAATTTTTTATTATTTTAATAAATATTCAATATATATCTATTATATAGAAATAATCTAGTTTATTTATAGTATAAAACATATAATTTTGTAATAATTATCTGTTATTATTTGATATATTAAGACAATGTTATGATTATATTTTTGATATTAATATATAAATAGTAATATAGCGCAATCTTGCTAATCATGTAACAATAATTTTAATTAATCAATTTCATTATAACTAAATAATATTATACTAATGAATTCATTTATTATATAATAAAAAATTATATTTTTCTACTATTTTAATATATTGATAATTAATTAAAATATATAATTAATGATTATTATTAATAATAAAATTATATTATATATCACACAATAATATTGTTAAGCATAATTATTAGTACATAATATATATTTATATTAATATTAATATATTTTACTGCGATAAAATATAATTTAGTGTTATTTGAGTATGTAATGCATAAAAAAATTTAATATATAGAATTATATAAATTTCATGTGATTTAATTAAAAATGTTATCATTTCACCAATTATATATACTTTATAGATATATATTTAAATTACGATATTAATAAAATAAAAATTATTATCAATAACAGTATAACCTAACATAATATATATTATGTATTAATCATGTAATAAACATTAGACGGGTTAAATGTATTTTTAATATTACCACAATAATAATTTATATATAATAGAACATCAAATATTATGATCATTATATAAAAATGTTAATTTTATATTATTCCATATAAAGTATATAACTATAGATACTTGATTTATTTAAGTAAAAAGATTAATTTTTATAGTTAAAATATTATTAATTATTATAATAAGTTAAATATTATGAATATTTACTAACTTAACTAGTAATTAATTTTGTATTAAAATTATAATTTTAGTTAAAAATATCATTAATATATTTAAATATATAAAAATATTTAATACAATATATTTGTTATATGAATACAACATTTGTAATATATATTATTATATATAGGTACTGTTATACTAAATAATTAAACATTTAGTTATTTATGTATTCTATTCAATATAAAAATTTATATCAGTAAAGTACCTGAGCATACTATACAATAAAAAATTTTAGAATTTAAGATTTATAGGATAATAAAGATTAAAATTATTAATTTTTTATACTCATAATAACATTAAAAATAAAATTTATAAAATAACACATAATGTTTTAAATTTAATACAATTATATAATAAATTATATTTTACATATTAAATATAGATAATTGCAATTTATGCAATGATATTACATAATTTATTATAGATATTATACAGTATATAATCTTATATTATAAAACTATACAAACTATTATAATTTATGCAAAATAAAAGAAATTATTATGCATTATCAATATATAAATCACAAATTTTTAGAATTTTTTACAAAAAAGACATGATTAAATAGTATTATTAAAATTATTTATTTAAAATAAATATTACGCTGCAACCTATACAATAAAAAACTTATGAAATAAATATCGTTACTATAGGAAGCATAAGTATGGGAAGACCAATAAAAAATTGGTGCCAAATAGCGGCGTTTACTTTGATGACTGTATGGTTAAGCAGTTGCTCTTCATATAATAATACTGTACCTATCATCTCCCTTAATACTATTGCTAATAGTAAACAAATGTTATTGCATGTTGTTAATTATGACTGGCAATTAATTAGTAAAAATAATTTTATTGTATATAAACGTAATAATACGAATATTGTAAATAATATTTATTATAATATGATTTATACTGTGCAACGAGGTGATACCTTATTGTATATTGCATGCATGTCGGGAAATAACTTTCAAAATATTGCAAAAATAAATAATATTTCTGCACCTTATAATGTATATGTTGGTCAAAAAATCAAATTAACTATATTCAATAATAATGGTCAATTATTTTCAGACAAATATAAAAGTAATCAATTATTATTTAATTCATCAATTAATAAAATTAACAATATTAATACGGATTTTTCGTCACATCTATATTATTCTTACAATGCAAGTAAACAGAATATTAATTTAAAATTACCTTCATCTTTATATAGAACTAAAGATAAAATTACTAATGATTTGACAATATTAAATAACTCAAATAATAGTACGATACATCATATTACTCCAACTATAAATTGGTGCTGGATTACTAAAGGTAGTATTATTGATAATTTTTCTTCTGCTGATGGAGGAAATAAAGGTATTGATATTGCTGGTGTTTGCGGTCAACCTATCGTTGCTGCAGCTGATGGACGTGTAGTATATGCTGGTAATGCTTTAAGTGGTTACGGAAATTTAATAATTATCAAACATAATAATGATTACTTAAGTGCTTATGCTCATAACGATACATTAGTAGTTCGAGAAAAACAACAAGTTAAAGCAGGTCAAAAAATTGCAACTATGGGTAGTACTGGAACGACATCAGTAAAATTACATTTTGAAATTCGTTATCAAGGAAAATCTGTTAATCCTTTGCTATATTTACCACCACGATAATGTAAGTATAAATTATTAAAATATGATAAATATTTCATTATTGATATATAGAATATTATTAAAATTAGTCAGTGATTTTTAATAAATAATTATTAATTAATATTAAATACTAAATATTACTTATTGCATGCTTGTATTTTATAAACCTTTTAAAATATATTCTTTAATACTATGCAACTTGATTTATAATCATGGATTATTTTTATTCATACAAAATGCAGCAACATCAACATTTTAATAAAGTTAGTGTTATTTTATCAAAATGCATATTATAAGTATAATAATAAATTATTATATAATGAATTTAAAGATATTAATTATTAAGGTAATTATTTTTACATTATTATTAATCAATAAAATAATATAAATTTACATATAAATATATACTTATAATTTACTGTATAAATAACATTTTTTATGATTCTGTTTATTATTAACACATAAATTCATAAAAATTTTTATTAAAATATTTTATTTTTAATACTTTATTATTAACTAACTAATTACTTTTCTTAAAAATATTGAATATTTATTATACTCAAAATATATATTTATTTTAAATAAATTAGAAAATTATTTATTGTAGTAATAACTTGCTTATTTAGTAAATAGACTTTTTAAATATATTACATATTTTATGTATTTATATGAATCAATTAATATTAATTATATATTATTGATTATTAATTTATATACAGTTTATAATCATAAGATGATTTATAATAATCATCATAATATTTTATTATAAAAAGATAATATTAATTATTATTTGAGAGTAATGTTAAATAGTATATAATTTTTATTTCTTTCACAGAATAACTAAGTATTTTAAAAGGTTATAATTATAAATTATAATTCATTTTTATCAAGATAAATATAATTTTTATTTTAAATAATTTAAAAAATAAACATTAGATTATTTAAATAATTTTTAAAAAAAATTATATAATAATAAATAAAAAAATATTACTATTTAATATCCTAAAATAGTATATTAATTTTTAGAAAAAATATATCAGTATATAAATAAAAAAATTTATCATTAATGATAATATTAATAATTATTTAATATATATAACATATTAGATATTAGATATTATATCTTCTAGTATAGTTTATTTATTCATACTCTTATTAACTTTGTTTTTATTTTGTAGTTTATACATAATATATAATATTAAGATAATTATTTTAATATAGTTTGCTAAAGTTAAATAAATATTTCAGTAAGTACGAAATGTTATGGATTCATATAAATAATAGTAAAAATTTATTAATTACTAGTTTTTTGATAAAAATATTTTTAATAAAATCTAGCATTATTATCACAACTATAATAAGATAGAATGCATCATATTAAACAGTATAAATTAAAGGTTTTAATAACGTTAAATTTATTATTTTAATCAATTTTTTATAAAAATATATTTTAATAGATATTATAGTTATTAGATAACATGTGTTATCTTAGATAATTTAAGTGGGTTAAAATAATTTATTTAATAAATATTAATATAAAATTATTTTTAATAGTTAATAGATTTTATTTTCTTAAAACCTTTTATTAATATTTTTTGTAATTTTATAATTATAATAATACTCAAAATGTTAATGCTATTATATATAATAATAATTAATATTTTATATAAAATAGTTATATGATTTATTTTTTGTTGAATATAATATTTATTAATATCATTCTATGTAATATACATTTATTATATTTTAGTATTTTCAGCTGATATTTTTTAAAAATTTACAATAATTAGTCATATGATCTGTAATACTAAAAATATTTATACAATTTATTTTTATAAAATCTTGTAACTATATAACTATAAACTGTATCATACTACTTAAGATCTTTAACGTTAAAATAATAGATTATTATAGAATTAGTAACTATTTTTTAATAGATAATATTACTTAATAATATTAGTACCATACAAGATTATAGAGATAATAATTAATATTTATTTTTTTAAATATCTTCTATAACAAGTAGACTATTACTGAATTTGAATAATATAGAAAGAATATCATATTATTTTGTAAGGATAATGTAATTAATAATATAATACAAGATGAACTGCAAATGTATTAGCTGAGTTAATTAATTGTTAACGTATTATTATGTTTATTTCAAGTTATTAATTATACTATTAATTTAGCTAAATATATAAAATATACATAAAATACTAGTTTATAAATATTCTAATAATTGTTATTTCTATAATTATTCATATCTTAAAATAACTATTTTTAAGATATAAATAATAGTGAGTATTTTTTTAAAATTATATTATATAAAGATATATATAATATTCTATTTTTAAGAAAAATTACATATATATAAATAATAGTAAACATATAAATATTATTTATTATAACAAATAACTAACATATTATAATGCTTTGCTATATAAATATCTTTATATATAAATTTTTTAGATCTTTAAGGATATATTTTAAATAACATATTGATTAATATTATATAATATATTCTATATTCATATTTTATATATTATTTATTTAAAATACTTTTCTTTATTCAAATATAATCTAAAATATCATCGTAACTATTATTAAATAATTAATGATTTATGATGACATATAAATTCAATATATATCTATATAAACTTATATTTATGTAATCTTATTTAACAAATATATTCTTAATAATTTATTGATAAATTATTTATAATATACAAAGATACGTGATCTTAAAATAACATATTTATAATTTTATTATAAATAATTATGGTTATATTATTAAAACAAATACACTAAGCAGTGTATATTTAATAAGAATATACATAAATTTTGAGTTGTATATTCTATTCTTTTGAAGAATAATTATATATAGTAATATATTAGCATTTCAGATTAACTTATAATACTATATGTATATAAAAATATTGTATAAATTATGATATGTTATTAATTAATAATTCAATTTATGTATTTGATTTTTCAGAAAATAATATATATATTTATATATAAAATAATAATTATAAAAATTTTATATAAGTATTTCTTTAATAAAATAAATATAATTTAAATTATTTTACTTTATAAGTATAATGTATGCATACATAATGCATTATCAGTAATACTTATCAATATAATTATTATTAAATTAAATTCATTCTAAATATTACTTTATTAGGACTTAAATACAATTTATATTTGTATTATTATACTCTTAGTGTTTATGCAATATATTGATATTATCATTTTTTATGATAAAATTAATTGTAACATTATACTATATTTATAATAAAATATTATATATATAAATATATATGAATAATACAATATATTTACCTTATTAATTATATACTATATTATTATTTAATATTAATATTTTACTATAGTAGTAAAATATATTTTTATACTTTAGATATATATAATATTTATTATCATAATATATATATATTTTATTTTACACATTAATATATCACAATTAACTAATACTTATTATAAATTAAGTAATATATATATTATATTTATAAAATATAATAAAACTAAAAAATATTATTTTGTAATAATTTCATATAGCTATAATAATGCTTAATATACAATGTTTTATCTTTTTTATTTATATGTTATCAATAACACAAGATACCACAATGCATAATATAATGTTTTTAAAAAATAAAAAATGTTATTCATAAGATATTACATTCATTAAATAATTAACTTTTCTTTTGTATATAAAATATGAAATTATATTATTCTTATAATAAGAATTATTTATAATATAATATTATTAATATCATGATATCTTAAAATTAGATAAATATATAAAATTTAAGATATTTGATTATAATATTAAATATATATGCACTAATATATAATTACTCAATATTAATGAGTATCTTTTATAACAAGATCCACCTATTATACAGTATAATTAAATTAATTATATATAATTTGAGCATTCTAAAATATCTACTATTTTCTTTAAAAGATTTTATTTATTATTTACAATAGTTAGTATTTTATCTAAGTATATTAATACTTTTAATATTTTATTTAACAAAGTAATTATGTATATGGTTAATTTATTATGTACTAATATAAGCATATGTATTATATTATATATGTTTAAGTTTAGTATAATAGATAATTTATCATTATTTTAAATAAAAAAATCTTATAATTTAATATATTCTAAATTACATATTATTTTAAATACAAATAGTATTATATTGTTAATTATTTGTTATTCTTTAAAAGAACATTTTATATCAATAAACAATAATTGTGTCAATTTTATATAAATATTTATATATTTTATATAACCACATTAAATCTAATATATTTATTTAGTTATTATATCGCCATATATAGTCTATTATTTCATGAATTTTTAATAATAATTATTTTCAGTATATATTATATATGATATAAATTATTATTTCTTTACCATTGTAACACCAATCATCTCTATAGATTGATAATAAAAATTAAATGTAATTAATTATGAATTAAGTTTTATATTTTGTAACCATACTAGATAGTAATAAAAGATACTTGATATTATATTTTTATCAAACATAAATTTACATATTAATTATATAGAATATTAAAATAATTATTATTAATATGTATAATCCTATTATATAAAATAAATTAAATATTTTTTGAGAAAAAAGTTACTTTTCTAAATATTTTATGCTTATAAAATTTCATTCTATTAATAGAATTAAATATATATTAATATAGCATAGCAAAACAGCTTAATTGCTAGATATGTACAAGATAAATAATCTATATTTATTAAATAATTAGTTATATTACTATTTTAATAAATTAGTATATATCAATAGATATGTAAAAAATATTTATTTATAATAAATATTATTTTTCTAAAACATTTAATGTTTTATTAATTATTTTAATAAAAATTGTCTTAATAAAGATAATAATTTTACCATATTAATCATGAATTTTATAAAAATATTAATCACATATGATATAAAATATTTATAAGTAATTATTATGCTAATATATATAAAAAATGAAATAAAACTAAAAGATTAAAAATTACTTAGTAAGTATTGTTTAGTTATTAGAGAATGTATGGATTATTTTTTAAATTAATTATTGTATTTATAAAATAAAATTTATATAAATAAGTATAATTTAAATAATAGTCTTAATGTATAAGATTAATTAAAGGTTAGATATATATAAAAATTATTTAATTAAATTATTATTTAATAAAAATAGCATAAAAATTTGCATATAAACTTAACATTTTTATGAAAGATCAATAAATTATATATAATGTTTATTATGCAATATAATAGTATAAATATATAACATATAATACTTTATTATCCTCGATAAATACAACCAGAAGTACATGTTTCTTTTACTAAAATAGCACTAAGTGATGCTAATTGAGGCTTAAGATGTCGCCATATCCATTGTGCTAATACTTCGCTAGTTGGATTCTCTAAACCAGGAATATCATTTAAATAGTAGTGATCAAGACGTTTTAAAATTGGTTGAAATATTTTTTGTATGTCAGCAAAATCCATTACCCATCCGGTATGTATATTAATTGCTCCAGTAATTTCAATACTAATTGAAAAAGAATGACCGTGTAAACGACTACATTTATGATTTTTTGTAACATTTGGTAGACGATGTGCAGCTTCAAATTTAAACTCTTTAAATAAAGTAATTGTCATATAGATACCTTATAAATGAATATTATGTATGTTATATTTTATATAAAATAATAAATTATTTATTGTATTTTATATAAATAACACTATATAATATATATTATAGTAATAATATCCCAAAATTATACCGAACATTTTGCTAAAAAATAAAAAAATATTTTTAATTATTTATTAGTAATGTCAAATAATATGTAGTACATCATTTTTATGATCTTAAATATTAATTTATTCTTTTTTGCATACATTCTATAGAATGTATGCAAAAAAGAATATTAGCTATAATGTAAATTATTAATCTTTTAGTCTTATAATAATAAGAAATTTATTCTAATAAATCCAAATATTTTAATAAAATATTAATTTTTAATGATATAGAATTATAATCAATCAATAGATATATAATATTTATTAATATATCTTAATGATATATAAGATAACATATTGTAAGATATATTAATAAAAACTATTTTAGTTATTATCAATTAATTTAATCATTTTATATTATTATATAATATACATCAATGATTTTTTAAATTTGATAGTTTAGTACTGTAATTTTTTATTATAAAATATATAGAGTATTACTAAAGTAGTTGAATATTTAAACTACATATAAACGACGAACAAATAAATATGGTATATTTTATATAAAAAATTAAGTATTAATTTATATATTAAAATATCAGTATATACAAAAAATCATTTTTTACTTATGGTTTAAATAAATTGATTATTAAAGCTAAAAACTATAGTTGTTATTAATAAGTTTTCTTGAAATTATGAATGATGATATGTATATATTATAGATAGTGATCAAAATAGTTATAAATGCAATAAAAACTATTTATAATATAGATATTAAATATAAAATAGTAAGTAATTAAATATAAATTAATTGATTGTAAATAATAATTATGGTATAAAAACTATAATATTAATATTATTGATATTTATTATATATAATAAATATCATTTAAATACATTAAAAGTATAAAATTATACAAGTAATTTAATTATTTCTTTTTATTATATTATACAATATCATTATATTGATAATAATGTACCTTTGTTGTAAATTATTTTATAATAATTATTATCTATCATTAATGCATGTTAAATAATTCAATCTAATTTACAAGCTATTACATATATGTCTGTAATTACTAAGCTAGTACATACAATAATTGTTGTTGATAATTTTTTATTATTTATTAGCATTACTATATTTTGAATATCTCACTAATTAAAAAAATATAAAACATCATGAATGAATAATTTTATTATATGTTACATTTTATATAAGAGTAATATTGCGCAATCCATTATTTTATTCTAATAAAAAACTCAGTGTATATTCAATGCATGTAACAAAGTTAGCAAATGCAATTCTTAGATCAAAAATATTATAATGATATTATAAATATTTATTACTACTTTTTATTAATATCATATTTTTATCAAAATTTATGATATATGCAATGATATTAATATAATTTATTTTTTATAAAATATTAGTATTATTAATAATATAATTAAGCAATCATAGTACTATGATGACATTTCATTAAATGAATAACTTATAATAAAAATACTTTATATTTTGAGCAAAATTATTACTACATAGTAAAGACATTAATACAATATAAACATTATTTTTATTCTCTAGAATGTATCATTTATATTCCAAAAATTAACAAACAATAATATCAAAAATACTAATATTACGCTTAATAAAATTACTTATTATTAATAATAAGTAATTTATAACACATAATTTTAATATCTTTATATTAATAATTTATATCTTATTATTTATAATAATTGTTTCTTAAAATCTGTAATAATTTATCTTTTTTATAAAATATATATTTATGTCTACAAAAAATTATTGATAATAATATTTGTATTTTGATATAATATTCATATAAAATATTTTTATTATATCAGATCATTTCTCTAATGTATAAAAATAAACATAAATATTTTATAATGACATAAAATCTCATTATAAAAATAATACAACAATATGAATTCTTGGAATAAAGAATATAAAATTTTTATTAGGTTACTAAAGTAGCAAGAAAAACTATATTAACATATTAATTAAAATCTATTGTAATGATAGAATAAATAAATTTAGTAATACTTAGGAAATAGAATTAATATATTATCTGTTGTTATTATTAACTTTATTACATTAATACATATCATTATTAATGATATGTATTAATGTAATCAATAATACTTTAATAATGAGAAAATATATTCTTATAATTTTAAGAAAAATTTTAATTTTTAGATTATATAAAATATTATTTATAATAAATTTAAATGATTATTTTTTTGATAAAAAAATTTTATTTATTAAACATAATCTACACATAAAGATATATTATCTTGTTTACTCTAAAATTCAATAAATATATACATAATATTTAATAAAGAAAGTCAGTTTGTAATCTACATTATTAAGATTTTTTGTATGAGTTCTATCTTTATAAAATAATTCATTATTTAAATAATTATATAAAACATATATAATGTTTTTATAATAAATATATTTCTAATTAAATTATATATTTATTATTTCATGATATTAATAATATTTTCATTAATTAATTTGATTATTGTATATATTGAGTGCATAACATACAATTATGTAATGTATCTTATACAGAATATTTGTTATATTAATAGTTATTAAGATTGAATGCATTAATATTTATTACATTATTTATTAACGCTACTAATCATACTGATTACATATTTTATTAGTTAATAAAAATATTTTAAAAAATTATATATAATAAATCTTTTTTTATAAAAGATATTATATAATTCTTGCATAATATTAAACACTATTTTAGTTAATATCTAATGATTTATCATATAGATAGATATTTATAGATGCTAATGTTAATATAGTTCTATCTTTATTTATTTCGAAATTAAAATAATTAACAAAGATAATTTATTGAATAATTAATATTAATTTTACTTTTTAGTAAAAAATACTTTTATATATTTTATTATATAATAATTGTATATTTATCTTTATATTATTAGTTATTAATGACTAAATAATAACTATATATTATTCAAATAAATTAAATAATCTATTTTAAATGTTATCAAGCATTATAATATTTTATAATGAGCATATATAGCTATATCATAAATTTTACATGTAAAGTACACTTACATAAATAAGCATTCAAATTAAGTAAAAAATAACTACTTAATAATTCTAAGCTACTATATATCTTGTATATGCATTTCTTTAAAATCTTTTTTAAGAGATATATCAATAAATTTATATACATAGTATTAATTATAAATTATTTTATTAGCAATATAAATTATTACTAATAATTACAATATAATTTTTAGCAAAAAAATAACATCATAAAAATGATAATATTTTGAATAAATGTATATAAATATATTTTATATTATATTACAATTTTTTATTTTACATGTAATATTTATAATCAATTAAAAATATTGTTATTACTATAATATACTCAATTACTTAATATATTTTGCAGTCTGTAGTGCTTTTATTCTTTCATCTAATGATGGATGTGAGCTAAATAACTTACTAAAATATTTGTTACAACCATTAATAAAAAATGTTGTCATATAACCTCTGATTTCTGGAGTATAACTAATTTTTAGACGCTGCAATGCAGCAATCATTTTTTTACGACCTACTAAATTTACAGCACCAGCATCAGCGCGAAATTCTCGATAACGAGAGAACCACATAGTTATAATACTTGCTATTATGGCAAATACCATTTCCAATACTATTGATATAATAAAATAAATTATTGAATTATTGCGATTGTTTTTATTTTTATAATTATTCTTCAATAAAAAAAATGATATGCATTGTAAAATTACATAAGAGATAAAAATAACAAAAGTATTAACAATACCTTGAATTAAGATCATAGTTACCATATCACCATTAGCAATGTGATTTATTTCATGTGCTAAAACTGCTTCAATTTCATTATGATTCATATTTCTTAACAGACCTGTACTAACAGCTATTAATGCATTATTACGTTGCATACCAGTAGTAAATGCATTTATATCACAAGCGTTATATATTGCTATTTGTGGTCTATTAATACCTATTTTTTCAGATTGTAAATAGACCGTTTTCACTAACCAATATTCAATTTCATTATATGGTTTTTTTATGATTTTACCATTGACAGAATGCATTGCTATCCATTTAGATAGTACTAAAGAAATAATAGAACCACTAACACTAAATAGTAAGGCTATTAACATTAAATGTTGAAAGTTATTAGATTGTATCCTAGTAATATTTAATATTACTCCAAAAACTAACATAATAGCTAGATTAGTTAATATAAATAAAATAGCACGTATCATATTATATATTAATCCTTATTTATAAATATATAATATAAAATATCATTAAAGATATTATTATATTTAAAAAATAATTATATAGTATATTTAATGTTTAATATTAAATATTATTTTAATAAAATTATCTTGTATACATATACTAAAAATGGTTTTTTATTATAATATGAATAACGGCAGAAAAACTATTAAATAGTATACAATGATTTGATAAAATTTTATTATTTCTTATAATATTACTATTAAAGTTTTTCACAGATTTACAGTATACTTGATCAATATTAAAATAAATATGTTGTGTTGTTTTGAGAAAATATAGAGTATGCTATAATTTATTTATATAAAAGATTATTTATTTTTGCATTATATTGAAATTACTATACTAATACATTTATCAATTTTATAAAAAAATTTTTTATTTTTAAAAATAATTTTCTATACTTTTTTACATGATATGTATCATAAAATATTCTTAATATAATAGTTTATAAAATATATCAAAAAATATAATATTTGTTAAAGACGCATTCAAATATATAAATATATCCAAAATTAAATAAATTTTATTTTTACAATATCAATACTTATTAATATTAATTAAGTACTATAAAAAATGATTAAAGATCACAATGATCTTATTTGTAATAGTAAGTTATAAATATTTATTTTAATAATATTTTATATTGTAATACTATGATTTAATATATTATTAATATAAATATTATAGACATATTTTTATTTTATATTTTTATAAAAACAAGTATTTCATTCTTAAATTAACGGATATTAATGTATCTTTCTAAGATTATGAATATATAATTCTGATGATTCAGATAATTTAATTAATCTTTATTACATATTGCTTCTTAGATATATGTGATATATATGGAATATATAATATAAATATTTTATATAAAAATAACTTATTCATTAATAGTGTATTATAGCATTTAAATGATAATTATTAAAAAACAATTACATACAGCAATATGAAAAATATTTTTATTAAAATTATAATTTTATTAAGATATAATTTTAAATTATTTTATAAAATTTTTTATTTTTATGAACATAATCTACACATAAAAATATGTATTATATATAAATTATAAGATATTCTTTAAACAATTATTATTAAATATTAATAAATATATATCATATATAAATAAATATTAATTTATATAATATCTGCTTTAATAAAAATAAACATTTATTCTTTACAAGTTAAAAAAATAGTTTAATAATTAATATTATTACCTTATATTATTTTAGCTTTATTATTTATTTTTAATAATAGATGATATTAATGAATAAGTTATTACTATAGTATAGTAATTATATTATTTTCTGTAAAGAAAATATAATTTATTGACTATCATAATCTTATGATCTCAAAAATTTAGTACTATTTACATATTAAATATTTTATTAATAGTAAATTTTATTATTATATATTATACTATAATTATACAGCTGTGTATTTATATATATTACTAATATTACTGTAAGTATTTTAATAACAGTTAATATTATGTTTAATAATAAATTATTGCATTTTTTATAAAAAAGAATTCATTTTATTATTTATATTTAAAATTCTAGAGTGTATTTATATTATAAAAATTTTTTAATTTATCTATTAAGTATTATGGTATATGATGTTATCAAAAATTATACATAGTAAACAAAACAACTCTATATATAATCTATATTATATTGTTATCTTAAGATATCAACTTTAATTATATAATATTATGTATAATAATAATATAATCATATTTATGATATTATTGAATAATCTATAAATTAATAAAATAATATTTATTAATAAGTTATAAATGGTTCAATAAAATATACATAATAGATTTCAAATATTTGACTATTGAATATTAAAAAGTAAGATAAATACCTTTATAAGATATATTTTAGCATGCAAGATGTATAAAAATTATTAATTAACATATATTAATTATATAAAAATATAAAACTTCGTAATTATGTTTATAAATGAAATAATATTATTTATTTAATATATTGAAAAAATATTTTATAAAGAACTAATATATTATTATAAATATATAATATTAAAAATAAATAATTTTAATACTAACATTATATTTACATAATATCTTAATTTACAATAAATAATTAAACAATCAACAAATTTAAAATTTGTATGACTCAAGCATACAATAACATTAACAACTTATTAAAATAAAAAATTACATATATTAATATTATATATACAGTATATTTAGTATTTTTATTAATTACAAACAATATGAAATTAGTGTCATATAAATAATAAATTAATATATACATATTTAAAATTAACTAAGTTAATATATGATATATAAAATTATCTCTTATAAAATAACTATTTTTACTAAATAGTATTATTAATAAGATAGTAGTTTTATAAAAATATTAGTAATATGTCTTATCATTAATTTTAAAAACTTTATACAAAATACTGTTATTATAATTTATATTTTAATAAATAATTATATTTTTATATATATGTTTTTAAAGAAAATAATAGCAAAATTATTTTTTATAAAATTTTTTAAAAAATAATATGATCAAATGTAAGCTCTCCTAATCATTTAGATAATTATACATAATATATTATTATGTATATAATATATTATAATTTAAAAAATATCTAAAAATATTAACTTTTTATAAATACAATAAAAATGATTATTGGTTACTTTATTAATATTGTTACCATGAATAATTAATTAATTATTTAATGTTTTTAAAAATATTGTATGCTAAAATATATAAAATATTTATTTATGTTTAAAAAAATTAATTTTCCTATTATACTCTAACTAATAATAGATAAACAATTAGTTATTTAAAAATTTAGTTATAAAATATTGCGCTCAATACATAATTATAAGAATAACAAATATTAAATAGAAATATGTATAATTGTAATGTTATTAGTAATAATAATTGTTATTATGAAATAATACTTGAATAGCCTACCAACATAAAAAAATTAAAATAATTTTTCTTAAGAATATTGCTTAATATTTTATTTTTTATTTACAATGAATATCAATTTTAAATTTATATATTTAAATTTGATAGTTTAATGAAAATATAGATAAAATAATATACTAAATAAATACGTTTTTAGATAATAAAGAGCTATTAGAACGTAAAGATATATTTTATTACTTTTATTATTAATAATTTATAGCTAAGGTAATCTCTAAAGTATTATCTTGAATATTAGATTATCTATAATCTATGAAATATAGATATTATTAATTATGCTAATTATGTCTTTTATTAGAATACAAGATATATATAATTATTAAAAATATGATAGTAAATACATTTCATATAAATAATTCAGTGATCTATTTTCTTTAATAAAATTTTAAAATAAAAAAATATACATTATAAGTTACTTACTTAATACAAGTCATAACTATTTTTAGTTAATTTTTTTTAAATTAAGCATGATTTATAACTGAAATATTACATAAGAATATCTATAATATTCTAAAAACAAATAAAGCATTTTTGGATATTAGTAATAAATACTCCAACATATAACAATAATATTTATTTCATTACTTATCTAGCTTATTTCTAAATTCACGTAATATATAATATTGGATTATTTAAAAATATAAATATAGTAATACGTGAAAATGTTAACTTTAAACATAACTTTTATTCAAAAAGATATTTAATTACTAAAATGAGTATACTTGTTAAGTTTTTAAAAAAAAATATATAATAGTTATATAAAAGTTTTACTAGTATTAAAATATTTATATTATCATTAACAATGATTAATGTTTTTAATAAACTATATATATAGTACATTTATATAAAGATATTTTTTATTATATTTTGTCTTATATATTATTATATATGTAATAATATTACAAGTTGTTATAATTATTGTTCAATATTTTAGCTTAATATATATATTATAAAAATATTTTTCAAAAATCATATAATCATTTTTAAAAAAGACTGTATCAGTGATTACTTTCATGAGTAGAAATAACTTGTTATTTTATTTTTAATCTATTAAATATTTTTTATATTATATGATGCAACACAGAATAACCAAAATATATTATATATTGTAATATAAATTCTATTTTATTAAAAAATAGACACTATAATAATTTTATTAAAAAATATTTATACATATTCATTATGCTTGAATCAATAAATATAAAAAGCATAATATTTTAATTAACATCAGTATATTAGGTATACATTATAAAAAACAAAATTAAGATTATCATTAATATTAGTAAGAAGATTTAATACAAAATTTGTTATATATAATCAATAAATACAATAATTGTATTAAAAATTATTGTAATATAACAATATATCTAATATTAAGAACTATCTTAAAATAATAAGTTTTAATTGTTATATGATTATTTAATAAATATAAATTTTATAAAATATCGTATATATTGATATTATTTATCTCTATATTCTATAGATTATTTTATAAAATTAATTAGATAATACTTTATTGTTTGTATATATGTAAAATACATTGATTTACATTCTTTAAAATAGTATAAATAGATTGATAATCATTAAAGTATTATAAATATATTTCATAAAATTTTTAGTAAAAAATTTAACATAAATAAAGAATATAACAATTATTCTTTATGTACTATAAAAATGAAATATTTTTAATCTCAAATTTAAGATAATTTTCAAAATTATTTTTTTACAGTTTAAATAATTATAAAAATATATCATATAATTCGGTGATGTAATTATTAAAAATAATATATTTTTCATTAATTATAACTATATATCATTGTTATATTTTAATAGTATATTGAAATTTATTTAGTACCATTATTTTTAATAAAATATTATAAGTGATGTTATCTGTGTTGTAATATAATTATATGTAAGAAATATATTATCTATTTTACTAAAAAATATTTAATATTTAGTAATATTCTATATATAATAAAATATTACTCAATATTTTGAATTTGTTCTCGTATTTGCTCAATTAATACTTTTATCTCTATGGCAGATGTAGTAATATCTGCGTTAATAGATTTAGATGCTAATGTATTTGATTCACGATTAAATTCTTGCATCATAAAATCTAGACGTCTACCAATAGCTTCTTGTTTTTGTAGAATAGCATACGTTTCTTTAATATGTGTTGCTAAACGATCTAATTCTTCAGAAATATCAAGACGTTGTGCTATAAAAATTATTTCTTGTTCTAAACGGTTATTTTCTAAACTAATTTGTGCTTCTTTTAACTTTCCTAGTAAACGTTCGCGTTGCCATTGTAGTATCTCAGGCATTAATTGTTTTATTTTAGCAATTTCTATTGAGATAGCATTTAATTTTTGTTCTATGATTAGTTGCAGCGCGCTACCTTCACGTTCACGTGCTATAATAAAATTATTAATAACAAGTTCTAATGCATTTATTAAGTCATTACTAATAAAATTTAAATCTTGTTGTTTAGATGATATTACATGAGGCCAACCTAGAATTTCTAGTGGATTAATCTCACCTTCATCACTCTGTATTTTTATCCAATTAGCAGCTTCAATTAATTGTTTTGCTAGTATTTTATTCAAAATAATAGAGCTATGTATGCTAGAATTTATTTCACAATGTAAAGAACATTCTATTTTCCCACGCGTTAAATGTATGCGTAATTTTTCACGTATTATAGACTCCAAGCTACGGAATGATTCTGGTAGACGAATATATATTTCAAGATAGCGCTGGTTTACAGAACGAATTTCCCAAGATGCATTACCCCAGCTGCCTTGTATATCATAGTGAGTATAGGCGGTCATACTTCGGATCATTTTTTGCGTCTCTGTAACTAGTATATTTATAATATATCAAATATTTACTGAAATAATACAATATTATATTAATTTCAGACTTAATCTTATATAAATTAGTATTACTCAATATTATATCTAATATAACAAGTTATATTTAATAACTGCATTATGTGTTATGTATAATAAATCATTGTCTATAATATATTATTATAAATAAAGACATATTTATTAATTTATGATAGTGTTATGAATTTATTATAATATATTTAATCATTATTATTATTGATTATCAATAATTTCTTAAAAAAGTCAATATTTCTCTATCAAGAATTATAAAAAATATAATATAAGAATATTTAAACAATATAAATAATTGTTATTTTTTTATGTAATAGATATTGTTGATATGAGCTTTAAATATTATAATATATAATATAACTACATAAAATATATAATATAAATATAGTAATTTATTAAATTTTAGTAAATTAAATAATTAGCAATATAAATATATTATTTAGAATATTAGATATATACTTATAATAAATAAATAATGTACTAAAAATAATTTTTATTATTTTTAGTGTAAATTTTTTCTAATTTTTTATTAGTTTGTTAAATATTTTAATATATTACTTGTAATAACAATAAAACTGTATATAAATATACAAAGTATATATAAATTAACATTACAAATATCATTAATTTTAAATACTATTAATATATAAATATAAGATAAAATAAACTTTATTTATAAATACATTATTTAATTTATATTCTACAAACATATAATAATTATTATTATATTTGATAATCTTTACTATTTAATTATTGCATCATTATACCTAAGATAATATACTATAATAAAAATTATATATTTTTAATATAACATTTACGAAACTTATACTTATTTAAAATATTAATTTGTATGATAGTGTATACTTATATTATTTTATAATTTAAGAAAATAACTTTTTGTTAATTTTAGCTAATTTATTTTTTTGGAGTAGTTAATATGTCTAAAATATGTCAAGTAACGGGAAAGCGTCCAGTTACTGGTAATAACGTTTCCCACGCAATGAACGCAACTAAGCGTCGTTTTTTACCTAATTTACATTTACATCGCTTTTGGATTGAAGATGAAAAACGTTTTATAACTTTAAAAATCTCTGCTAAAGGAATACGTATTATTGATAAGAAAGGTATTAGATATGTTTTAACTAATATTCGATCTTGTAGTAAAGAAAAATAACAATAGCATTATAGAATAATATATTTATAATAGATTCAATACAATTATTATTATAAAAATAATTTTTTTAAAAAATAATGTCATTTTAAATGATATAACTTAAGTAAGTTAATTATATTATATAATAATTAATAATAATTTTTTAAAAAAATATTTATGTATCTTGTAATAAAATACTAAAATATTATATTTCTATTAAATAAAAAATTATTAAATATAATATGCATTAAATTCTTTTAATCAATTTTTTCGTTCTTCATTAATATAAAAAATAATTTAAAATTATTTACATGTAATAATTATTACAGATAAAAAATATGATGTATTTATAACGTTAATTAATAAGATTTTATAATAATGATATCTTAAATTATTTTTTTCTAATTTAGTAAATTAGTGAAAAATAAAAAATTTATTTTTTAATAAATGCATTTTATTGCAGTAGAATTACTTTATTAATTTAATTATAATATATTATATTATTCATATATATAATAATAAAAAAGCTATTTATTTATAATCAATATTATTGATTGTATTAATTTTTTAATATGTACATTATTATTTTCATAACTTATAAATATCTGATATTACAATATATTTATATAAATAAATAAATTATTTTTGAATTAATGGATACGTATATAATTTAAAGTATTATTATCAATTTTCTATCATTGTAGATGATGTATAAAATTTTTATTAAAAATATATATGATTTAATTGATAGATTGTATTAATAATAATTTTTTATTTTAATCATTTTAAATAAATATAAACATTATATATAATAACATAACTTATATTAAGTAAGGTATATATAATTTCTTCTTATAAAGAATGATATTTATTTTTTATTAAAGTAAATATTTATTATTATATAATAACCATATATCCCGTCAAAACATATAAATATACTATGTATAGTATTAATATTTTATGTATTTATTTTATTAATTAATGGTCATATTTATTTTGATAAAAATAATAATTTTAATATAAAAATATCAACTATGTAGTTATAGTATAATCTGTACACTAAAATAATTTTATTTATTTTAGTCTACAGATTAAAGTACAATAAAAAATATTGCTTATGTTTGGAGTACAAATCATGACTAATATAAACATACTAAAAATATTTTTACAAGCTAGTTTATTGGTCAAATTAATTATATTTATTCTGATTTGTTTGTCTATTTTGTCTTGGACTATTATTATATGTTGCGCTAGAAATGTATATACAGCTAAGAATAGTGCAGTAGCTTTTGAAAAAAAATTTTGGTCAGGAATTGAGTTATCACGTATCTATCAAGAAAATAAAATATGTTGTAATGCTCTTATTGGCTCTGAACAAATATTTAATTCTGGATTTAAAGAGTATCTACGTTTACATCGTATAAGTAATCAAACGAATAGTAATACAATAAAAAATATAAACCGCATCATGCGTATTTCATTAAATCATGAAATTGCAAATTTAGAAAGATATATTCCATTCTTAGGTATAATTGGTTCTATTAGTCCTTATATTGGACTTTTAGGTACCATTTCGGGTATTATACATGCCTTTACGAGCTTAGGAATTGTAAAACAAACCACTCTTCAGATGGTTGCACCTGGTATTGCAGAAGCATTAATTACAACAGCTATTGGTCTATTCACTGCAATTCCAGCGGTTATTGCTTATAACTATCTTAATCATTATATCAATATACTTGAACAAAATTATAATAATTTTATAGAAGAATTTATTGTTATTTTGTATCGTCAAACTTTTACTAAAGAATCTAAATAATAAAAAGGTAGTATTATGAGATCCATTGATCGTCGTAAGATACAAAATGAGATTAATATAGTACCTTTACTAGATATATTATTAGTTCTTATACTTATTTTTATCGCTACTACTCCTATTATCACTCAAAATATTAAAGTTAATTTACCTGATAGTAAGAATACAACAAAACTTTGGAATAATCTTAATCCTACAGTTATTGTTGAAGTATATGAAAAAAAAAAATATACTATTATTATTGAGCAAAATCGTATAGCACACATTCCAGAAGATCGTGTAATTCAAATAATACAATCTTATCTTAAAGTACATCCAAAAACAGTATTTTTGATTGGAGGCGATAAACAAGTATCTTACGATAACATTATTAAAGCCATTAATATTTTACATTTGGCAGGCGTAATATCTGTCGGCTTAATGACACATCCTGTTTGAAATACTTAATAAAATAGTTAAATATATATTTTATATGCCTTACTATATTTGTAGATAAAGCTAGCTCATTAATAATGTAATATAAATAAAACTTAATTACTTGATTAACTTTAAACCCGCGGCCTGAGTATATTAAATATTGGAAGATACATCATGGTACAGGCATCTAAATATAAGAATTATCTAAAATATGCATTCATTATTTCAATTTTATTGCATATTATTCTTATATCTTTATTCAGCATGTACTCAAGGATTCAAGATTCAAAACTAAGTTATGATAATAGATATGAAAGTAATGAAGTTATAATAAATTATGATAATAATATTCAACTTCATAATAAACAAAGACAATATTTTATTGATAAAAACTATCAAATAGAAACACAATATATGAACAAACAAGAAAAAAATAAAACAATATTATATATAAAAAAAAATGAAAAATATTTACCATTCAAAAAAATAATAAAAGAAGAAAAGCAGATTATTAATAATGTCAAACAAACAGCTACTAATAATAAAAAGCAGATTATTAATAATGTCAAACAAACAGCTACTAATAATAAAAAACAGATTATTAATAATGTCAAACAAACAGCTACTAATAATAAAAAACAGATTATTAATAATGTCAAACAAACAGCTACTAATAATAAAAAACAGATTATTAATAATGTCAAACAAACACAACTAATTAATAGTTTATTCGATCAATTATTAAATAATAAATATATTGATAAAGATATAAATAATAAAATAACAGATAAATATAATAGTAAAAATAATGTAACTTTGAACTCTGATATCATAAAATATGCTAAACAGATTCAAATGGCAATTACAAGTAATTTTCATACTGATCCAATCTTTAATGGAAAGATATGTAATCTACGTATTAAACTTGCATCAAATGGTATGTTATTAAGTATTGTTTCTGAAGGAGGCTCTCCTGTTCTTTGTCAAGCAGCAATAGCAGCAGCAAAAATGACCAAATATCCTAAACCACCAAATAATTCTATTTATCAAATATTTAAAAATTCTTTTATTGAATTTCAACCAAATTAATTATTTTTTTTATTTATTATCAATAATAATATAAAGTTAATCAGCAAGAGAAATATATGTTAACAATTATTTTAATTAAAATATATTATTATATAACTGAAGTAAAATATTTTATATATTAAAAAATCTTTTTAAGATATTATATCTTTATCATTAAATAAATCTTAATTTTTAATATATTTTGTTATTGTAATAAATTATTTAGTATTTTAAAATAAATTCTATTTAAGAAATAAATATATATTGTATTACTCTTATGAAAATAGAAATTATTTATTAAGATACAATAATAACTATACTTATATTAATTAGTAAAACATAATAGAGCTAAAAATTATAATAAAAGTAATTTTTATAAAAATATTAAAAAAAATTTAATTAATCAGTAATATTTTTATTATTTTATTTATATCATGGAACAAATATTGCTCTTTAATAAATTATTTTCATGCTCTAATAATAATTGTAATAAACTGTTAACATTAATAATTAAAAAATATTATTTAATAGTCTTACATGCTAACGTAATATTTTTGTTAATTATTTGACTATAAGTTCATTATTAATTAAAAATTAATAATCATATTATATGTATATATAAGCTATAATTAAGGAATTATTTTTAATATTTATTTTGTATAAAAATATTAAAGTAATATATAAATTATTTAAAGGTATATTTAAATATTTTTTATCTAAGAATGTTTAATAGTTATTAAATTAAAAAATTATATTATATATTTTATAGAAGATATATAGAAATTAAAATTTTTGAGAAAAGATACTGTTTATTGTTTACTGCATATCTCTGTATATACAGTATATTTATTATTGTAAATTAAAATAATTTTTTTATTTATTATTAATACTTGTGTAATAAATATTATTATATTATATGTATAACTAATTATACTAATAATAAACATTTAATTTATAAAAATTAGTATTATATGTACAAATTTATTATTTAATTTACTGAATATGTTATATATTAAGATAATTTTTTTTGAAAATTAATATATTTAATATCAAAAATATTATTTTAATATATATATGATATTATTAATTATTTTATATAATTTAAATAAAAATCATGCTTAAACAATAATAATTTATAAAAAAATTTCTATGAATTATTTAATATATAAACTATATATATCAAACAATAAGAATTTTATTTCTAATAAATAATATAATTACTACTTTAATAAAAGTCTAACAAAATAAAAAATTACGATTTATATCCAGTTAATTTAGATTTCATGTATTATGTATATATTGCAATAAATAATATAATGTACATTTTGTATAAATAAAATTATACTTAATAATTAAGTATATTAGTATATACTTTATTAATCTGAAATATTTAATTATCTATTTTTACTAGATAATATTATAAGAATATTAATATCAAGCATTAATTTTTATTGAAAATGTTTTAATTATTTAGAAGTTTAACTATATTAATGTTATTACTGTAATATAATATATTATTTTATATTTTATTATCAATATATAAACTTATTTATATAGAAATAACCTATACATCTTATTATATAAAATTATCAATAAATAACAAAGTTGATAAATATTAATGCTTTTTATAAAAAAATTTACAGATATATTATAAATAATAAATTAATTAATTATTAATTTACGTATTTAATTTTTAATTAATAAATATATAAATTATTACTAATTTGATAATAATAAAATTAATATATTTCAGATAAAAACACAGCCTTATAACTTAATAGTGAAATTACATATATAAGATATTACTATTTTAAGAATATTAATTTTGTTTTTTATAAAAATTAACTTGAATATAAATATAGTTAATGATATAATAAAGTTGTAAATTTTTATATATAAAAATATTATTAATATAATAAACAGTATATAATATTAGAAATAAACAATCCTAAAAAGATTACCTTATTATTAAATAGTTAAATTTATATCTTATAATGATCAATAATTTAATTAGTTTTTATCTTAATTAAAAATTTTGTAACAAAATAAAATAATACTTACTGTAAGTATATATTTTATATATTAATGCATTGATTTTTTTATAAAAAATTTTATATTTTTTTAAAAAAACTACTATGTAGTAGTATGCTCATTATTTTATTAAAATTTTGTTAAAAATAGCATTTAACAAGTTAGATACAGGATAGTATAATGAAGCAAATATTTATTATCATTATAGGTATTTTAAGTCTATGCGCTAATGTATTGTATGCGGAAAATAGAATAGTAATTACTCAAGGTGTTAATACTCCACGCCCTATTGTTGTTGTTCCTTTTAAATGGAAAGGAACAGGTCGTCTTGCACCTGAAAATATAGGTAAAATTATTGCTGATGACTTACGTAATAGCGGTAAATTTAATCCAATTAATACTATGCGTATGCCACAGCAACCAACAACTATAACTGAAATTATTCCAGATGTTTGGACTGCATTAGGTATTAATATTGTAATTTTTGGTTATGTTCAGCCAAGTGCAGATGGATATTATATAGTATCTTATCATATGGTTGATACATCAGATCACTTAATTAGAATCTTATCTCATAACCAATATAAAGTTACTAAACAATGGTTACGTTATTCTGCTCATTCTAGCAGTGATGAAATTTTTAAAACATTAACAGGTATTAAAGGTGCATTCTGTACTCGTATTGCATATATTGTTCATAAGAAAAATAATAAATTTCCTTATGAATTACGTATTTCTGATTATGATGGTTATCATTCATTTATTATTCATCGTTCACAACAACCATTAATGTCTCCTGCTTGGTCTCCAGATGGTAATAAACTAGCTTATGTAACTTTTGAAAGTGGTCATTCAGTATTAGTCATGCAAACTTTATCTAACGGAGTTATTCATATACTTGCAGCATTTCCAAATCATAATGGTGCACCATCATTCTCACCAGATGGTAATAAGCTAGCATTTGCATTATCTAAAACAGGTAACTTAAATATATATATTATGAATTTAAATGTTGGTACAATTCACCAAGTAACTTATGATCATAGTAATAATACCGAACCTGCTTGGTTCCCAGATAGTAAAACATTAGCATTTACATCTGATCAAAGTGGACATCCTCAAGTTTATAAAGTAAATATTAATAGTAATTATCTTGAAAGATTAACGTGGGATAGCTCAAGAAATCAGGATAGTGATATTAGTTATAATGGAAAGTTTATGGTTGTAGTTAGTACCGATAATTATGCACAACATATTGCTAAACTAGATATAAAATCTAATACATATCAAATATTAACTGATACGTTGTTAGACGAAAATCCAAGTATAGCTCCTAATGGCACTATGATTATCTATAGCTCTTCTCAAGGATTAGGTTCTATTTTACGATTGGTATCAACCGATGGAAGATTTACAACAGATATCCCAACAACAGATAGTAATGTAAAATTTCCTGCTTGGTCGCCATATCTATGATGTATCTATTAAAATTTATTTTTAGCGCACTATAAAAAAGATTAAAGGAATACATATGAATAAAATTCTGTACGGATTGATATTGGGGTTATTAGTTATATCTATCTCTGATTGTAGCTCACATAAAAATAATGAAAAATTAACACAAGGTGCTAATAATGATAGTAGTATAGAAAATAATGGTAAAAATGTATCTTATGAAGAACAAGAACGCTTACATCTGCAAGAGATACGCAAAAATAATGTTGTTTATTTTGATTTAGATAAGTATAATATTAGTTCTGAATATTTACCTATGTTAGATAAGCACTCTGCTTTTCTTTGTCAACATCCATCTTGCAAAGTAACTATAGAAGGTCATGCAGATGAACGTGGTACTTCAGAGTATAATATTGCTTTAGGAGAACGTCGTGCTAATGCAGTAAAAATGTATTTGCAAAGTAAAGGCGTAATGACTGAGCAAATGTCTATTGTTTCTTACGGAAAAGAAAAACCAGCAATCTTAGGACACAATGAAGCTGCATACACTAAAAATCGTCGTTCTGTATTAGTGCTAATTGCATGTGAAAGGAGTACTGCATGAGCAGTAACGTTAAACGTTACTCAGTGAGTTTATGGTTACTTAGTGCAATAGCAGTCAATCCTTTAATAGCTATTGCACAACAAGCTCCAATTAGTCAATCATCATCTTCTTTAATAGAAGAGCGAATCATTTTACTTGAGCATATTACAGATGCTCAAAGCAAAATATTTTTACAAATCCAGCAGCAACTTTCTGATAATCAGCATGATATAGATATATTGCGTGGTCAAATTGAAGAAAACAAACATGCACTGAATAAAGTTATTGAATACCAAAAAAATCATTCATTGCCACTAGATAACCAAAAAAATGTTAATACAAGAATAACAACGACACATATTACTTCTTATATACCAACTGGTAGTGATAATTGCAATATTCAGAAAAGTGTATCGCCAATAATAAAAAACAATAAAATTAATAATATCAATATGGATTACAATTATGCAATAAATTTAGTAATGCAAAATAAAAAACATGATCAAGCTATTCTTTGCTTACAAAATTTTGTAAATAAATATCCATATTCAATTTATCAACCAAACGCTAATTATTGGCTTGGTCAGCTACTATATAATAAAGGAAAAAAAGATCAATCAATTTATTATTTCGCAATAGTAGTAAAAAATTATCCCCAATCATTAAAAGCTCCTCAAGCTATGTACAAAATTGGGGTCATTTTACAAGAAAAAGGGCAAACTAATAAGGCTAATTCTGTTTATCAGAACATTATTCAACAATATCCAACTAGTGATGCTGCTAAGCAAGCACATAAACGTATTACTACGTTATAATTTTTCTATTAGTTATATATCTAGTAATAGATTGTGTACTGTATTTATATAATATTTATTATATAAATAAATAGTTAAATATATTTAAATAAATTTATTAAAATTTTTTAGTTGCGTTATTCTAAAAAATACGTAATATTATAATAAATTATAAGATTAATATTTAAATTAAAATGGGGTCGTTAGCTCAGTTGGTAGAGCAGTTGACTTTTAATCAATTGGTCGCAGGTTCGAATCCTGCACGGCCCAGAACTTATTAAAATAAAATACAATTTTTGCTCAACTATAAAATATTTAATAATTTTATTATTAGTATACAGTATATATTATTGTCCATAATATTCTTTAAAAAATTAATATTCTAATTTTTTAAAAATATTAAGTACTTTTGATAAATAATTATAGATTATAACATTTTATTACATCATCTGTTTATATCAAATAGATAACTTATTATATATAATAATATTGCAATACTTATTAAAGTATTTAATGATAAAATAATAATTAAAATATATTAATATTATATAATAACTCTTAAATAACTTAGAACACATTATACAATGTGTTAACTATAATGAATTTTCATGATTTCAACTATCTAAATATTAGATTCCTTTATAAAATATTATATTACATCTTCTAGTATTATTTTATAATACTATTTATTATAATTATATTATTGATTTGATGCTTTTATTATTACTAATAATATGTATATATTTACATACAACAAATTATAATATTTTATTATGTAATATATTTAATCATTGAGAATAAAATATATCTTAAAATCAATAATGTATTTTGTATCTAATAAAAAATATATAATTATATAGTATAAAGTTAGTACTTTAATACAGTTATTTTAATTAATATATTATTCTAAAGACTCTTATCTCTAAGTATAAAAGAACATATAAATAATTTTATATTCTATGTAATTTTACATGTATAAAAATTATTATATTTATAATATTTTATTTAATAAGTAATTATAAAGAGTACTGATAATGATTACTTTATTAATCTACATTATATATATTAATATAATTAATATTCATTATTAAATAGTAAAATTACTGAATATAAATAATTTGTTATATTTTATTTTCTATATTATTTGTACATTAAATAATAAGATATTATTGCTTAATATTGTAGTAATTAAAAAACAGAGAATTATAAATTTATATATTATTAATAAGTAGATAACAATACTGTTAATCAATTAAAAGAATTAGTAAGCAATAAAGCTACAATTAGATAGCTATAATTATTTGTAGTAATAATTATTTTTACATATATAACATTATTGTTTATTAGTATATACTATTATTTATAGTAATATCTAATTATATGTATATTATAAATAATAATTTTCTATTTATTTTAATATAAAATATATTATTCAATAATAATATTCAACTATATTGGTTTTCCAATGTCTCTTGGAAAATTAGTTATGATTGTTTTTAAAAAATATAATATTGTTATTTAGTATTTTTTACTATAAATATTACTGATAATAAATTATTAATCTTTCATAAAGATGTGCATCATATATTTATATACAATATAGTAAATATATTTTGTTAATCTTTCAATTAATTCATAATATATATTATAAAATAATAAAATTATTATTATAATTAGTATAAAATAATAATTTTATAACATAATGTCATATGATAACTAAATTATTAATATATTTATTAATTAATAATATATAATTATTTTTATATAAAATATACTTAATTCTACAAATATTATTATGAATAAAATTGTATCTATAAACAGTAAGATTTCTCTGCTTCAAAAAACAGATTTTAATAATGCATTGAAGATTGAGTGCGCAAGTTATTCTTTTCCATGGACTAAAAAAATATTATTAAGCAATTATGGAAAATCTTATTATAATTTAAAGTTAGAATATAATGGAATATTAATAGCTTTTTTAATTACACAAGTAATATTAAATGAAGCAATTTTATTAAATATTGTTGTTGAATCATCTAAACGACGTAAAGGATTAGGTCGAAAATTACTTAGGACATTAATTGATGAATTGAATAACAAAAATATTATAACATTATGGCTTGAAGTAAGATACTCTAATAACGTAGCAATAGCATTATATGAATCACTAGGATTTAATAAAGTATCAGTACGATATAATTATTATCCTACTAAAAATGGTCGAGAACATGCACATATTATGGCGCTCACATTAGTTTAATGTTTAAAATAATAAATATGAATATTACATTATTTTAATGTATTTGTATTATATATATTTGCTTTATAGATTCTATGAAATCAAAAATTATTTTTTATTAAAAAAGATATTTTATCATACACTAAAAACTAGTTATGAATTATTAAATGTAATTATCACATAGAATGTAAAGAGATTCAATTAAATTAAGTTTATAATGATAATAATAAAAATTTTTATATATACTTATAAAAGTATAATAAATAACTCAACCATTATTTAGAGTTATTAATATAATTTATAAAATAACAAAAGATTTTTTTACAATGATTCTCTATAAATGAATTATGATTATAAAACAATCATTATCTTATTTAAGATAGTATTATATTAAAAAAATTTTCTATGGTTTATTTATTAATAATATTAATATTTCTTATATCTCAAAATATAAGTGCATTATAACATAAATAATACTATTTATTATTATTTATAGTACTTCATTGCTTAAAAATATTTATATAATAATTATATAATATTAGTATTTTAATACCTTATAATTATATTATGTTCAGGATATAAATATTTTACAATAACATCCTAATTGTAAACCAGTAAATAATACATTTATATATTTAATATAATTCATGTAAAGATATATTATCAGTAACTATCTTTTTATGGTGAATATTTCTTATTCTAAGATTAATAAAGTCATTAATGATATAAACAGATTATAAAGTATATTGTACATATATTATTAAATGAGTATAATGATAATAAATAATCACATATTATTATATATAATTTATATGCATAAAAATAATGTAGATTACATAATCTATATATCTTTTTATTCGGAATAATATAAATATTATTATTAATAGAATAATAATTAATTATTTTTAATAAACATTAATAAATATATTCAGCATATAATAATATTACTAATATTAAGATTTATATTTATTATAATAATAAAATTATTTTATTATTGTATGAATAATAAAATTTATATAAAACAAATACTTTAATTATAGTGTTTTATATTTATTCATAAATATTTCGAGAACTGACATGTCAACAGTAAATAGAACCATAAAAACAGCTATTATACCTGTTGCTGGACGTGGAACACGTATGCTACCAGCAACTAAAGCTATTCCAAAAGAAATGCTTCCCTTAGTAGATCAACCAATGATTCAGTATGTTGTTAATGAATGTATTGTTGCTGGTATTCATAAAATTATCTTGGTAACTCACTTTTCAAAAAATTCAATTGAAAATTATTTTGATACTAGTTTTGAATCAGAAGATTTCTTAAAAATGCGTATAAAACATCAAATATTATATAAAGCACAATCTTTATTTCCTAAAAACCTTACTATTATACCTATACGTCAAGGACCTGAACGAGGACTTGGACATGCCATTCTTTGTGCTTATCCACTTATTGATTATGAACCATTTATTGTTATATTGCCTGATGTTATTTTAGACTTTAATGCTACTGATATAAATAAAGATAACTTGAGTGACATGTTATCACGATATAGAGAAACTGGTTACAGTCAAATTATGGTTAAACCAGTACCTATAGAAGAAGTATTCAATTATGGAATTGTAGATTGTAGTAATGTTGCACTCAAAGAAGGTCAAAGTACTCCTATAAAGACTGTTATAGAAAAACCTTTAATAAATCAAACACCATCTAATATGTCTATAGTTGGTCGTTATGTACTATCTCCTACTATATGGGATGTATTACCTAAAACACCAATAGGCATCGGTAAAGAAATGCAACTTACCGATGCTATAGGTCTTCTAATGAAGCAAGAAACTGTAGAAGCATATTACTTGAAAGGATTTAGCCATGACTGTGGTGATAAGATGGGCTATATGAAAGCTTTCGTAAAATATAGTATGTGTCATACTTCATTAGGTAAAGAATTTACTGCTTGGTTAAAGTCTTTAGATTGCTTTAATTAAATAAAATAATTTTTATAGCAATTAAAATAATAAACAATCATTTATTTAAAATAAAACATTATTACTAGTATAGTTTGTAATACTTTAAAACATTATAAAAGGAAATCATTTAAAGATTTACCATGTTCTTCAATTGCTTTCTTTATTACTGCTGGGGTACGCCCTTGACCAGTCCAAGTCTTAATTTCGTTATTTTTATTAATATACTGATATTTAGCTGGACGTGTAACTCTTTTAGCTTTAATCAGTGTTTTACAAGTAGCTATGCTCTCCAGTAGTTCATTAGGATCAATACCATCTGCAGTAAGCATTTCACGATATTGTTGTAATTTACGTGTGCGTTCTTTGAACTCTGTTTGAGCTTGGTTCTCTTCTTCACGACGCTCCTGTACGACTACTTCTAATTTTTCAAGTAGTTCTTCTAAAGTTTCTAAAATACATTCTCTAGATTGTGCACGAAGAGTACGGATGTTATTTAGAATTTTTAATGCTTCGCTCATTTTGTTAATCTCAAATTCAATTGTTATGGCGCATTTCAATAATAAAATGACAGTATATTTAACTCAATAGTAAATTATATATATTTAAAAAATATTTTATAAGATAAAAATAATTAGCATAACAACGGTTGTATTACCTTCCGATAATAACATTGATTGTTATTATTTCGTTTAGATAATAGAAACATGTTAATTTTAAAGCACTATAAACTAATTATTTAATATATAAAATATACATAATATTCAAGAATATTTTATTAATTAAATATATTTTTGAACTATTCTGATTATTAATAAATTATTTAAAAATAAATAATTTATTTATATAAATAATTTTGTTTAATTAAACAAAATTTCAATATATTTTTTTGTTATAGTTACCATAATTTTATCAAAAATATTTTTTTATTTAATAAATCATAATACTATACTAATAATACTTTATTAAACCATATTCAATAAAATAAATCACTAAACATAGCGTAATAAATTTATTATTACTTAATACAATATAACTTTTATCTTGAAAAGATATATTTTTTTAATTTACTATATAACTATTATGCTCCGTATATTATTATTAATAATAAAACATTGTTTAAATATTAATATTTAAATTGTATAGATATTAATATTTGTTCCCTATGACCAATACCTTATAGGTCATGATTTATTTAATAAATAAAAATATTTTATATAATAATAAAATATCTATAACTAAGTAAAGTATTTATTAAATATTAATAGTATTAAACTAAAATATTAATTTATAATATAAAATTAATATAATGTATTTATTTTATAGGAATAAATAAAAGATTTACAGTATAAAAATTTTATTAATTACATTAATTTTATACTATGTATTATATATTAGATAAATAGTACTAATAATATATAAACAAATATACTTTATATAAGTACCGTTATAATCATAAATAAAATAACTAAATTTTAGTATTAATACTTTATTGTATCATTATTGATTATATTAAAAATAGAAAGTTAATATAATAATAATGAATTTTTTATTAAAAAAACTCATTATTATTATATAATAATAGTTATTGTATTTTATAAAAAATTTTTATACAAATTGATACTTTATCATAAATTTATATCAAATAAATATATTATTATAGTTTATGTATAACATTATTGATCAATGATTAAAAAGTTATAATATTCTAAATATTATAATATTGTAACTAATTACAATAAATTAAAAATTTTCTTTAAATTTTATAATTTAATAACTTATATTGCAGTATAACAATATTTTAATGTAATTTTATACAATAAATTATTATAAATAATATTTAGTTTATTATACAGTTAAATTAATTATTATAAATAATTGTGACATTAAAAGATATAATGATATATTTTTTATTAATAACTACTATAATATTACAATTCATTTATAATGATATTTTATTATTACGATTAAAAAAAATAATAAATTATTTATAAAATAATATATACTTTAAATTTATTAAAATCATATCATAATATGATATTATTTAATATAAAGATATTTATATTTTAGTAAAAAATAAATTTTTTATTAAAATACATTGTATTCTATAATTATAATATAATATATAATCAATATATTAATTAATAAAAATACATTTAACATAACATCAAAAATATTAAATATAATATCATTCATCTCTTATAAGCAAATATATTAAAACTAAAACTAATTTATTTATTCTAGAAATCAGTCTAGAAATATAAAATATTATGTTATAAATAAAATAATTATGTTCTTAATTTTTTAGTATATTTACCTATAAACTTTATAAGTATTTTATTAATCTAGATAATTTTAATATTATTAGATATAATATAAATAATTAATCAATAGAAATTAAACATTTTTATTAAAGAACATCAACATATAACATGATATAGCCTGAATACTGATAATCGATATAAAATATTAATTAAAGTTTAATTTGAAAAATTTGATTTATAAAAAAATATTCATAGTATAACATGAATTATTTATTTTTAATAAAATATCATAACAAATTTTATAGTTAATAACTATTATTTTACAATAAAATAAATTTATTATTGTTCATTAACTTATTAAAAAATATAAAATCGAATATTATGGATTATATATATAATCAAAATTATAATACAAACATAACAACTATTATGCATTATTAAAAATTAATATAGTTATTGCTTTTTATAAATTATCAATTGATATTTATGATTATAAAAATTAATTGGATAAATTGTATGTTTTTATATAAAATATTTAAAACAAAGTAATAGAGTAAAATGCTACATCTAATATTAGATATTGTATAATTATTCATAATTGATATTTATATAATATATAATATAAAAATATTAATTATATATAATAGTTATTATAATATTTTTTAATTTTAAAAAACATTATATTTACTCATATGAATAAGATATAATATTTTTAATATATTGAGTATATAATTAATAAATAATACAAAGAGATGATTATTTTTTATTAAAAAATATATTTAATATAAAAGATATTTGCTAATAAATAACTAATATAATTAAAGTATTATAATTTATTTTATTAGTACTGATAAAAATACAAAGTTGTATGTTAAGATATAAAATAATAAAACTTAATATTGATATTATACATATCTTTATAAGATAAATAATTTTACTACTAATCTTAGTATAACTATTTATCACATGTATTGACATATTAGATGTTAAATAATGATTTTAGTTAATTAACTAATTAATAATATATTTAAGTTAATATAATGCCTGTATAAATATATTAATATATAAAATATTTATTTAATTACTTTTTAAAAGAATAAATCTATCATAATAATACATTATTATTAATCACTTAAAATATCTATCAGTATATATATTAATATTTTATTATTTTATTTTAAAAATAACATAATATTTTCATAAATTAATTATAATTAAGGTTATATATTATATATGTTTTTTTATCTAGTGTGATGACAATCAATTAATAATTATTATATCGTATTATGCATCTGAATCATAATATTAATATATTATATTATTAAATTTTTAAGTATATTATAATTATATAATTATTAATAAATAAATTATACTAATAAAAATAAATTATCATAAGTAATTCTATATTAGATCCAATATTATTAAATAATCTATTATACATCAATCATATCCTATAATATACAAGAATTATATTCTTGTATATTATTATCAATAAGATAATATATATTTATTATATCTAAAAATATTTTTTATCTTGTATAAAATTACTTATTTATTTTTTATGAGAATAAAATATATATTAAACTAATTTTATAATTGTATGATCAATCATATTGATGTTTATATTTTGAGTAATATTTATAATATACTACATTATAAATTAAAAATGATTATAGTCATAATATTTATCTCGGTCAAAAAATAGTTTTTTAATTAATAAACATTGTTTACATATTTTAATAATTGGCATATTGAATATGTATGCGTAATAAAATATATGATTGCCTAAAAGTAGATAATATATAGTATCCATTTAATAATTGTCTCTTTACTATAGAAAATTATACTTTATAAGTAAAAAATAACTATAATTTTATATTAAAAAATACTTATTAAATATATCTAACTATAATTATATAGTTATAAACTATAAATATTTTATTATTTTTACTTATAAAAATATTAACAATATCATAAAAAATAATTTCAGATATTTTAAATACTTAAAATATCTGAAATATAAAAGAATATTTATTATTGTCAATACATAGTATAAAAATTACTTTAAGTAATTTTTATTTTATAATTATTGTATTATTTTGTTTTAGTAATTAATATGATAGTTGATATAATCATTGAATTATTAGTTATTATAATAATATATACACATATTAACTTTATTAAATTATTCTTGTACTTTTTAAGTATCTTAAATAAATTAAATATTAAATATACTAATTTATAATAAAAATATATTATATAATAACATTTTATACAAATCTCATAAAATAAATAAATTATATAATCCTTATATTTATCATATATGATATATTAATATTATTATCTATTATTTCTATATAGAAATAATAGATTTTACTTTTATAGAAATAACAGAGAATGTATTTAAAAATCTTTATATTTATTATATAATATACAAATTTATCTTAATAATACGAACAAAAAATAAATAAAATTTTATTTAAAAAATTATTTTTTATTAATTTATAAATACATAATATACTATATTTTCTTTTGTATATCATAAATATATTTTTATAAAAACTATTATATAATATCAATCAATTATTTAGTATTTTCTAAAATATAAAGTATAAATTTGATATCTTAATAAAATAATAATATACTAAATATTAATACTTTATTAACATACTAATAATATGACTTACTAATACTATTAGTATATTTATTATCTATATTATATATTATTATATATTATTATATTAATAATTTTTTATTTTTTAAAAAATATTTTTAGATATGTATGAGCAAGTTTATCGGAAAAATTATGATTAAATTTGGTATAGTAATGGATCCAATATATTCTATTAATATAAAAAAAGATACTAGTTTTGCGATACTGTTAGCAGCACAGCGTCACAATTATGAATTATACTATATGGAAATAAAAGATCTTTATATGTATTTAGGGGAAAGTAGAGCACATATTAGATTGCTTCATGTAAAAGATGACAAAAAAAACTGGTATAATTTTTATGGAGAACAGGATATTAATTTATCAGAACTAAATGTTATCTTAATGCGTAAAAATCCTCCTTTGGATGCTGAATTCATATATGCTACCTATATTCTTGAGCATGCTGAATATAAAGGAACGTTAATAATTAATAAGCCTCAGAGTCTACGTGACTGTAATGAAAAATTATTCACATCACATTTTTCCTATTTTACGACAGATACTATCGTAACTAGTAACGCGGAACATATTTATAAATTCTATAAAAAACACGGTAATATTATTATGAAACCCCTAGATGGTATGGGTGGTAGATCCATTTTTCATGTAAAAGAAAATGATCCTAACCTATCCGTAATTATTGAAACTCTTACTAAATATAATAAACGTTTTTGTATGGCTCAGAAATTTTTACCAGAAATTAAATATGGCGATAAACGTATTTTAATAGTTGATGGTAATCCAGTACCATATTGTTTAGCACGTATACCTAAAAATGGTGAATCTCGTGGAAATTTAGCTGCAGGTGGTCGTGGTGAAGTACGTCCTCTCACCTTAAGTGATTGGACTATTGCATGTAAAGTAGCTCCAGTACTAAAAGAAAAAGGCCTATTATTTGTTGGCTTAGATATAATAGGAGATCGCTTAACAGAAATTAACGTTACTAGTCCAACTTGTGCTCGTGAAATTGAAATGGCATATCCTAATATTTCGATAACAGATATGTTGATAAATGCAATTCAAAAAAGAATTTTGTAAAAAATAATATTTTATTACTTATTGACTATTGAAATATACTATATTATCAGTATTATATAATTTAATAAGCATGCTAACAGAAGTTATTACAAATATATATTATAATAAATGCAATATAATTCAATTATTAATTATTTATTAGTATAATTATTAAAATAATAACTTACTAAAAAATTAGTATAAAAATATTAATTAATTATTATATCATAATGTCAATATATATTATATTTTAAATTACTAATAATTTTTTCTATGATTATTAATATTTTGTATAATTTATTTGATAACTAAATAATTTTTATTCATATATTTAGCTGATTACTAAATTAGTATATAGATATATTTTATGTTAAAAATAAATATCATATTTATTGTATTAGCTTAATTTATTTAAATTATTTTATATAAGTTATAAATTTATAATAAGCATATAATAAAAAAATAAAATATATTTTTTAATATTGATTATAATCATCTTCATTTGATTATTGATTAAGAATAAAATAAAGTAAAGAAAATATAAATGTCATGAACTTATATTTTATATAGTAAATCTTCTAGATTAACGTATAGATATTTATAATACGTGTTGTATATTTAATTATTAGTACTTTTATTAAAGATAATATATACATCTATAAAAATATAATACATATATATAATATTATTTTTAATATAGTTTTTATATATAAAAATTATTGCTTACTTGTTGATAATAAAATAATATTATTGTATAATATTCTATCGATCTTATATAATACTCATGATATAATTATTCAAAAATTTAATTAATAAACATATAAATTAACATAATTAATATTATTAAATAAACTTTAATTTATTAAATTTTATAGACTATAAATTATATATATTTTTTTATATATAATACCTTATTTAAAACTAATCTTATTATTATAAAATAATAATACATTAATAAAATATATAATAATATATTACATATGTAATATAACTACAATATATACATTAAGCATTACAAAAGATTTTTAATGATTCAACTAACTAAGTTTATATATTATTATTGAATAATATATTTATTATTTTAGTATGAAATAGTTAAGTTATGCAATGTAATTAATTTTTTTATAAAAAATAAAATGTAATATAAATTATTTTTAAAAAAATATACTATATGATAAATATCAAATATATTTAATATAGATACAAATTATTATCTTAATAGACAGAATAGTAGTTAATAATATATTGTAATTATTAAATATTTTATATATTTATACTTTATTAGTATATATATACTATATATGATTATTCATTAATTTTATTTATATAGCTAGTTCTTACTATAATAGTATATTAGTATTAAATAATTAAGATATATTTTATATATAAGATTGAAAATATTTTATAAAAATCTTTGTTTAACTATTTTAATATCTTTTATAGATTATGTTAATATAATTAAATATACCAATAAATATATTATTAATATAATGTATTTACATAAATTTTTTATTTAAGACAAAATGATCTATATGATATGCAAGATCTTTGTAAGATGTAGTAATATTTAAATTAAAATATTTTTTAACTAATATATAAAGTACTTTATATTTAGCTAATATATAAAAATATTATTTTGACTAAATAAAATTAAATTTATCTATTATTTAATATTAGTTTATTAAATATAAAAATATAATTTCTATATTATTAGAAATTTTATTAAAATATCTCAGTGATCATAAAATATATATACAATAAATATATTGATATATATCAAAGATATAATTATTTAATTTATGTAAATCTAAATAAAATTTATTTTTATAAAAAAATTTCTAGTAAATCATTTAAAAAAAGCTTCCCATATTTTGTTATTTGCCAATATTTTGTATTTTCCATAATATATTTTTTTTGTATAGCAATATTTATTTTATCTCGAATAACTTTTTCTTTAAGTCCTGTATAAGATTCAAAATCTATACGTGGCATAGGTTCAAGTAATCTAAAACGATTCATAAAAAACTCTAATGGCAAATCATCTTTAGCCACTTTATGTTTTCTGTCTATATAACGTCCCTGCATATATCCACGTGGATGACGTGTTTTTACCATGCGCATAATACAAAAATGATCTAATGTAAGTTTACTATGTGCACCACAACCAATACCAAGATAATCACCAAAACGCCAATAATTTAAATTGTGATAACATTGGTAACCAGGTTTAGCATAAGCTGAAATTTCATATTGTTGATACCCAAAAGAACGTAATAATGTATTTCCGTAATAAAAAATATTCCATAATATATTATCATTAGGTAATTTTGGTGGTTTTGAACTAAATAATGTATTTGCTTCAATAGTAAGTTGATACCAAGATAAATGTTGTGGATTATATAGCTCAATTACTTGACGTAAATCTTCCAGAGAATTTTCTAAAGATTGATCGATTAGACCATACATAAGATCAATATTTAAGCTATTTAATTTTAGCGCTTGTACTAAAGATATTGTTTTTTTTGCTTCTTCTGGTTTATAAGTGCGTCCTAATTTATTAAGTTGCTTTTTATTAAAAGTTTGAACTCCTATAGACATACGATTAATACCAGCTTTTTGATAAGCAATAAAACAATTTTCTTCTAATATTCCTGGGTTAATTTCCATGGTTACTTCAGCATTTGTAATTACAGGTAAGCGCATACGTATACCATTCATTAAATAATTTATACTTGCTACATCTAGTAAATTAGGTGTACCACCTCCAATAAAAATTGTACTAATTTTACGTCCAATAATTAATTTTAAATCAGCATCTAAATCTGATAATAAATGTTTTACATATTCCATCGATGGAATATATCTTTCTTTTAGGACATGAGCGTTAAAATCACAATATGGACATTTCTTAATGCACCACGGAATATGAATATAAAGACTAAGTGATGGTAATTTAAACATTACGCATAGATTCCAATAATATTCTTAACGCCTGACCACGATGTGAAATCATATTCTTTTTTTCTTGATTCAATTGAGCAGCAGAGCAGCCAAGTTCAGGAATATAAAAAATAGAATCGTAACCGAATCCATCAATACCTAATGGCTGAAAACTAATTTCACCTATCCAGCTACCATGACATATCAAAGGAGCTGGGTTATCAAAATAATTTAAATATACCAATACACAATGAAATGTAGCTTGACGTTTATTTTTGGGTACATTTTTTAGTACTTCTAGTAACTTCTCAATATTTTTACGGTCATTTACTTGTTTGCAACCAGAATATCGTGCTGAAATAATACCTGGAGCACCTCCTAAAATATCTACAGATAAACCAGAATCATCAGCAATAGCGGGTAATCCAGTAATATATGCTGCATGGCGTGCTTTTATAATAGCATTTTCAATGAATGTCATACCTATTTCTTTAATAGAATGCACACCTAATGCAGTTTGCGATACAATTTCTAACTTAAAATTAGCTAGTAAACTTACTATTTCACGTATTTTACCTTCATTAGTAGTTGCTAGTACAATTTTTTGCATAATAAATCCTATATAATTACTAGTATTAGTTGATAATATTAAAAAATAATGCTAAAATTATCATTTATAATTACTTTATTAGTTTTTATCTATATTAGAAAATATTATATTATATACAATATACATTTATACAATATTACTCATTAAAATATCTATGCTAATAAAAACATATCTTATTTAAAGTAAGATAAGTTATTAAATATTATTAAAATATGTATCTAATATATTATTATATATCTTTTTTACACACTTAACCTAATAAATAGTAAATATAAAATATTTTAATTAAAAATTATATTATTACAGATAATATATACAAACATTAATAATAATTGATGTATAAAGAGTGATATCATAAAGATGATTTTATTAAAAAATACTTATATTGTATTAATATATGTAATATTTTTTTGATGCATGGCAATAAAAAAATAATATTTATTAAAAATAAAAGATATATAAATATTATTTTATAAATAAAATATTTATTCTTATAACTTATAATTATTAATAAAAAATTATTGTTATATATTTTAAATATAATTAAATAAGTATTTTGTATATAGAACAACTAAAGTTTATTACTTTGAAAGATATGCATAAAACACAACTACAATTAGTTACTATTACCTCTGATCAGGCTAGACAACGTATTGATAATTTTTTGCGCAATCAATTAAAGGGTGTGCCAAAAAATATGATTTATCGTATAGTCACAAAAGGTGAAGTACGTGTTAATAAAAAACGTATAAAACCACAATATAAATTACAACTAGGAGATAAAGTACGCATTCCTCCCGTAAACATTGCTCAACGTAATAAAATATTTATTTCTATAAAAACAAATAAAATAGCATCTTTAAATTATTGTATTATATTTGAAGATGATTATTTATTAGTACTTAATAAACCTTCAGGAACTGCAGTACATGGTGGTAGTGGTATAAAATTTGGTATTATAGAAGCTTTACGCGCATTACGTCCTGAATCATGTTTTCTAGAATTAGTACATCGATTAGATCGTGAAACATCTGGAGTATTATTAATAGCAAAAAAACGTTCTTCGCTGCGCATTCTTCATGAGCAGTTACGTATAAGAGAGATGCGTAAAGATTACTTGGCATTAGTACATCATCAATGGCCATCATATTGTAAAGTTGTTAAAGTCCCATTATTAAAAAATATTTTACAAAGCGGACAGCGTGTTGTACAAGTGAATACTTTAGGAAAACCTGCAGAGACATACTTTACAGTAGAAGAGTATTTTGATAATGCTACTCTAATTAAAGCTCGTCCTGTTACGGGGCGTACTCATCAAATTAGAGTACATGCTCTTTATACAGGACATCCTATTGCTTTTGATAATCGTTACGGGGATCGTCAATTTGATCTTTTACTAAAAGATACTGGTTTAAATCGTTTATTTTTACATGCTACAACATTAAGTTTTAAACATCCTAATACAGGTAAATTTATTGTAATGAAAGCACCTTTAGATCATACTCTTAATTATTGTCTAAATTTATTGCGTAAAAAAACATATACATTAAAAGAATTCTAATAATTTATATTTATACGTAATATAAATATTTATTAATGTTAATATAATGTTTATTATTATTAATAAATATTTATTGATCTTATATTATTTATATAAAAAACATACTAAATATTATTTTGTTATATAAAAATATTTTTTATAAAATAATATCAAAGATATATAATACTTTACTTATTACTTATAAAGTTACTGATAATATAATAAAACTTAAATCATTAATTAATAATTTAAGTCTAATTATATTATTTAATAATTATGCTATATTTTTAGTGACAAAATCCCAATTTATAAGAGACCAAAAATTTTCTAAATATTTAGAACGCATATTACGGTAATCAATATAGTAAGCATGCTCCCAAATATCAACAGTGAATAGTGGTTTATCGTAATTATTAATTATAGTATCTGCATTAGAAGTATTTACTATAGCCAACTTATGATCTTCTTTTTTAATTAACCAAGTCCAACCAGAACCAAAATTATTAATTGCAGATTGAATAAATGTTTTTTTAAAAATTTCAAAAGAACCAAATGATTTATTAATTTCTTTAACTATATTATCAGTAGGATAGTTACTGCCGTTTGGAGATAGAGAATTCCAATAAAAAGTATGATTCCAAACCTGAGCAGCATTATTAAAAATACTACCAGTAGAATTTTTAATAATGTATTCTAATGTTTTATCTACAAAATCAGTACCTTGAATAAGATTATTGAGATTCATTACATAAGTACTATGATGTTTACCATAATGATAGTTTATAGCTTCTTCGGAAATATATGGTTCTAATGCATTGTTTTTATATGGTAATGTAGGTAGTGTAAAAGACATTGTATTATTTCCTATGTATTGTTATACTTATAATTAAATACTATATAAATAAATATTTAATGCTTAAAAATATTATTATCACTATAATAATATTTTATAAAAAATAAATATTGATCCAAGAACAGATTAAATTATACTTGATCTATTATTAGTAAAGATTATAATCAACTATAATAGTATACTCATATTATTAACTAAATATATTAAATAATATATAGTATTTTATGATAATACTTGCAAACCTAATCTAGGTATATTAATGCGCTATAATATAGATTAGATGAAATAATATCATTTAATTGAGTAAAGTTAAATAATTTATTTATATTATTTTATATTTAAGTTACTTTTATTTCATATATACGAGTAAAATATCTTTTTATTCTTAAATATTAAGATGAATATGTATAATAAATGTTTATATTATATATATAGTAAATTTATGAAATATTTAAAATTAAATTTTGTCATTTATAATATATAGATTTATTCATCTATTAATATATTGATGAGCTATTATTATGAAATTAATTATATTAATTAATATAATTTTAAAAAAATACAATAATAATGTAAAAATGTGTTTATATCCATAGTTAATATTTAATAATAATTATCGTATATAAAGATATGTATATAATATATTAAAATATATAAATAAACAGTATTTATATTATTATTGTATTTATTAAATATCTTATTTATAATTTCTAGAAATTAATAAATAATTAATTTAGTTTTCTTAAGTAATCCTGAAAAACTGTATGAAATAATATTAAATTATTTTTAATATTTATATTATATACTGATTATTATTTTTATTAAAATTAATCAAGATAAAAACATTTATCTAAATATTGTTTAAATAAATAATTATACATATATTTTTTATGAATAGTTAAATTTAATAACTATTATTTCTTATTTCTTATAAATTAATATTATTATGATTTTTTTATTAATTAGTATGGCTACTTGAGCAAATCATTATTTTAATATCAAGTATAATTACTTAATGATTGTACGATCATATACTAACGTTACTAAATACATAATATCTTATATCTATTTTTATAATTTATAAAAACTAGATCAGTAATAAATTAGCTTATTTATATGTTATATTAAATAATTAAATTGTCAAAAATAAACTTTAAAAAACTAATTTAGTTTTTTATTTATTACTACATCCTTAAATATTGTTTCTTAACCATATTTTTTAATTTATGCCCAGCACTAAAAGTAACAACACGTCGCGCTGTAATCGAAATATATTCCCCAGTTTTTGGATTACGTCCTGGTCTTTCAGTTTTATTACGTACATTAAAATTACCAAAATTAGATAATTTAACTTGTTCACCATTTTCGAGAGCTTTGCCAATTTCTTCAAAAAATAATTCTACAAGTTCTTTAACATCTTGTTTGCTAATCTTTAGTATTTCAAATAAATATTCAGATATTTTAACTTTAGTAATCGTCATCGCTTTAATTCCTTAAGGATGCTTGAAATCGTTTTTGTAATGCCTTTACACATGTTGCCACAGTATCGGTCATTTCCTGTTCTTTTAGTGCGCTAGTAGTATTCTGAAATATCAAACTAATAGCAAGACTCTTGTAACCATGTCCTACAGTTTGACCACGATACACATCAAATAAATTTACATTAATAACTTTATTTATACTAACTTTTTTACATTCTGTTAAAATATCTTCTGCAGGAATATGGTCAGCGACAATTATAGCAATATCACGACGATTTGGTAAATATCGTGAGATTTTGCTAGCTTTTGGAATACGGCGTGTCGCTAGAGATTCCCATTCTACTTCAAACATTACTATATGATTATTTAAATGTAACTTACGTTCTAGCATAGGATGTAGTAAACCAATATAACCTATTCGTTTACCTGTTAAATAAATTGCTGCACTTTGTCCAGGATGCAAAGTAGGATGAATTTCTTTTTTAAATTGTACTTCATTTATTTTGCAAGTTAATTCTAAAATAGCCTCTACATCACCTTTAAGGTCATAGAAATCAACATTTTGACGCCCTAGAATCCAATGTTCTTGATAACGATTACCAGTAATAACACCAGCCAACATAACATCCTGAGAAACACCTAAACTAGAAGTAGTATTAGGAATAAAACGTAAACCAGTTTCAAATAAACGTATACGTGATTGTTGTCTATTTTGATTATATATTACTGCGGATAATAAACCTGTCCAAAGAGACAATCGCATAGCAGACATTTCTGTAGAAATTGGATTCGGTAATATTAAAGATTCTTTAGAAGGATGTAACAACATTTGAATATTAGGGTCAACAAAACTATATGTAATAGCTTCTTGATATCCACGATCTATTAACATAGTTTTAACGCGCTGTATTGGCAATTGAGCTTCACAATGTGTATTCATAATCAAGTCTGCTTTAATGGGTAAACTTGGAATGTTATTGTAACCATATATACGAGATATTTCTTCTACTAAATCTTCTTCAAATTCCATATAGCAAGACCAACTTGGCGCTATAACTTGCCATGTATCATTAAAAAAATGGATTTTAAAACCTAAACGTTCTAAGATATCGGTTACTTCTATATCAGTAATATGATAACCAATTAGACTATCTAATTTCTTACGACGCAATGTAATAGTATTAGGTTTTGGTAAATACTCTATATTAGTAACTTCAGTTATAGGTCCAACTTGACCGCCGCAAATATCAATTAGTAAACTAGTAGCACGTTCTATCGCTTTTCTTGGTAGGGTATAATCAACTCCCCTTTCATAACGGTGTGAAGCATGAGTATGTAAACATTGACGTCTAGCACGACCAGTAATATAAAGTGGATTAAAATATGCACATTCTAACATTATATCTTGAGTATCTGTATTTATACTAGAATATGCCCCTCCTATAATACCACCCATAGATAAAACTTTTTTTTGATCAGCAACAACTAAGGTATCTGCTAATAATGTTACATGATTACCATTCAATAAAATTAACTTTTCACCCTCTTTTTTTGCCATACGAACAACTATGCTACCCTCAATACGATGTAAATCAAAGGCATGCATGGGTTGACCTAATTCTAATAATACATAATTAGTTACATCAACCACAGGATTAACAGACCAAATGCCACAACGACGAAGTTTTTCATGCATCCATAAAGGAGTAGCGACATTTAAGTTAATGGATTTTATTACACGCCCTAAATAACGTGGACAAGCATTTACTGCTTCAACAGTAATAGGGCAAATATCTTTAATTATTGCAGGAACTGCTTCTATTTTTGGTTCATTCAATATTAATTTATTCAAAGTAGCAATATCACGAGCTATACCAATAATGCTTAAACAATCAGCACGATTTGGAGTTACACGTATCTCAATAATATTATCATTTAACTGTAAATATTCACGAATATCAGTACCTATTGGTGCATCTGATGATAATTCAATTATTTCATCATGATATTCGGAAAGACCTAATTTATGTAATGAACATAAAATACCTTCAGAACTTTGTCCATGTATTTTTTTAATTTCAACCTTAATGCCTCCTGGCAATATAGCACCAATAATTGCAACTGCTACTATAAGCCCTATATGACAAGTTTGTGTTTTACACACTATACGTAAAAAATCTTTTTTACCAATATCAACGTTAATAATCCATAATTTATTTGCTTTTGGATGTCTATTGCATTCTATAATTTTACCAATGTATACACCATTAAATGTGTTGAGAAGAGGTCTTACAACATCAACTTCTAGACCAATCATGGTAAGCTGTTCTGATAATTCTTCGCTACTAATATTTGGATTAACCCATTCACGTAACCAAAGTTCACTAAATTTCATTTTATAATAACGCCTTACCTAAACTGTTTTAAAAAATTTAGATCATTTTCAAAGTATGCACGTAAATCAGTAATGTTATAGCGCAGCATCGTTAAACGTTCAATACCCATACCAAATGCAAATCCGGAATAAAGATCTGGATTAATACCTACGTTACGCAGTACTTTTGGATGAACCATACCACATCCTAAAATTTCTAGCCATTTATCATTGGCACAAATAACGTCTATTTCTGCGGAAGGCTCAGTAAATGGGAAATAAGAAGGACGAAATCTTATTTTTAAATCTTCTTCAAAAAAGTTATACAAACAATTATATAAAGTACCTTTCATATTACTTAAATTAATATTTTGATCGATAATCAATCCTTCCATTTGATGGAACATTGGCGTATGAGTATGATCGTAATCATTACGATATACACGTCCTGAGGCAATAATACGTATTGGAGGTCTTTTTTTTTCAAGAGTACGAATCTGTATTCCAGAGGTCTGAGTACGTAGTAAACGAGTTGCATCAAACCAAAAAGTATCGTGATCAGTACGTGCAGGATGGTAAGAAGGAATATTTAATGCATCAAAATTATAATAAGAATCTTCAATTTCTGGACCAGTTTCAATAGTAAATCCTAATTCATAAAAAAATGTTTCAAGACGTTCTATAGTACGTGTAATAGGATGAAGTCCACCATGTTCCATGCGACGACCTGGTAGAGAAACATCTATAATATCTTGAGATAAATGTACATTTAATTCTAATAATTCTAAAGCTGATTTACGAATACTTAATATATTTTGTATTTCTTTCTTTGCTTTATTAATTATAACACCTATAGCTGGACGATCTTTTTCTGGTAGTGTATGCAGTGATTTAGCTAATAATGTTAAAGAACCTTTTTTACCCATATATGCAATACGCACTTGATTTAATGTAGTAATATTTTGAGCTTTTTCTGCATCTGCTTTTGCTTGGGAAACTAAATCTACAATATATTGCATTTCTTTCCTCTATTTATATGATGATCATCAATCTCCACAATGTTGTCTTTTTAATTCTATTGAATCACATGAAGTCAGAAGTACATTATTTATATCGTAAATAGTTATAATATTAGTCTTATAAAATAATATTAGCAACTATATGTGATGTATTATTTATGGTATAATTATACTATCTATAGATTTATCCAATCTATGTTTAGGTAGTAGTTATTTAAATATTCATATAAAATGATTGTCTGAGATTGAACAATTTAAAGTACTAATTGTTTTTATGTTATATTATAGTTTAATATTTCTTAGTGGATTATAAGTATTCTATCTATATACGATGGATACTTACATTAAAAATATACAATTTAATATATGTTGTTATTAATTAAATTTGATATTGAGTAATATAGAGCATGTAAATTAAATTTTTAATTTATTAAATACAACATGTTAAAATTATATAATAGTTATATTATTAATAAAATTATAACTAATCATGATAATATGTAATTATATAAAAAATATTAATAATATAATAATTTTTTTAAGATTACAATTTTTTAAAATTATACAAAACATATTTAATACTAACGTAACAAACTAGACAAAAAATTTTAATTTTTTTATGTTATTTTATTTACGCAAGTTAGTAATCTATATTAAGCATCTGAAAATAACAAAAATTATTGTACTAATAATATTCTTTAATTCAAGTTATTAAAATAATAAATACTAATTATTTTAAATAATTTTTCTTAAAAAAATTTTATTTATAATTATTTAATCTAATGTTATCTATTTTATGTAAAGCATATTGTATTATATATATAATTATTAAATAATAAAAATTATGAAAGAGGGATATTATACCCCTCTTTCATTTAATAATATTATATCAAAGCAGATTTTGCTTTTTCTACTAGAGTAGCAAATGATATTTTATCAAATACAGCTATATCAGATAAAATTTTACGATCTATATTAATAGAAGACTTTTTAAGACCATTCATAAAACAACTGTAAGAAATACCGTTTTGACGTGCGGTAGCGTTGATCCGTGTAATCCATAATTGACGGAATTTACGTTTACGTTGACGACGATCACGATAAGCATACTGACCTGCTTTGATTACTGCTTGAAAGGCAACACGATATACGCGCGAACGAGCACCGTAATAGCCTTTTGCTTGCTTAATTATTTTTTTGTGACGTGCGAGTGCAATTACACCACGTTTTACGCGAGCCATATGCTTTCCTTAAATCTTTTTTTTGATTCAAAAAACAATTACTTATGCGTACGGTAAACATGCTATAACTAAACTCAAATCTGCTTGAGAAATTTGACCTTTTGGACGCAAGTTACGCTTACGTTTAGTAGATTTTTTAGTCAAAAGATGACGCAAGTTAGCATGCTTATATTTAAAACCACCACTAGCAGTTTTTTTAAATCGCTTAGTAGCGCCACGCACAGTTTTCATCTTTGGCATTATGATTTCTACTCCGCATTATTAATTATGTGCATTAATAGGACAAATATTATTTTTTATACACATTATCATTAATAATTAATAATATTTTTTGAAGTTCTATTGTTTCTTTTTAGGTGCAAGAACCATGATCATCTGACGTCCTTCAATTCTTGTAGGAAAAAATTCTACTACCGATAATTCACTTAAATCTTTTTTTACACGATTTAGTACATCTATGCCTATTTGTTGGTGTACAACTTCACGTCCACGAAAACGCAGAGTAATTTTAACTTTATCACCATCTTGCAGAAAACGGACTAAACTACGGAGTTTTACCTGATAGTCACTATCATCAGTTCTAGGTCGAAATTTTATTTCTTTAACCTGAATAATCTTTTGTTTTTTTTTCTGTTCTTTAGTGGCTTTACTCTTTTCATATAGGAATTTACCATAATTCATAATGCGACAAACTGGTGGGTCAGCATTTGGGCTGATTTCTACTAAATCAACACCAAATTTTTCGGCTTGTGCTAAAGCTTCATTAATACTAACAATACCAATTTGTTCACTATTAATTCCTGTTAAACGCACCTCTTGAGCACGAATTTCTACATTAATACGATTAGAGCGTACCGGTTGAATTTTTTTTCCGCCTTTAATAACTTAATTCCTCTATTGGATGAAGACTACGACTGCAAATTTCTTTTTGCAATTTTTCGATTATTTCATGAATATCCATAGTTCCTAAATCTTTACCTCGACGAGTACGAACAGATACCTTACCTAATTTTACTTCTTTATCTCCACAAACCAACATGTATGGAATTCGACGTAAAGTATGCTCACGAATTTTAAAGCTTATTTGCTCATTTCTCAAGTCTGATTTAACACGAATACCAAAAGTTTGTATTTTTTTAGTTAATTGCGTGACATAATCAGCTTGTGCGTGAGTAATATTCATTATCTGTACTTGTAAAGGTGCTAACCAAGTTGGATAAAATCCCATATATTCTTCAGTTAGTATACCAATAAAACGCTCTATTGAACCAAGAATAGCACGATGAATAATTACTGGAGTTAAACGTTGATTTTTTTGATCAATATAAAAAGCTTTTAAACGACCAGGTAATGAAAAATCAAGTTGTACAGTACCACACTGCCATGCACGATTCAAGCAATCATACAAAGTAAACTCAATTTTAGGTCCGTAAAAAGCTCCTTCACCAGTCTGGTATTCAAAAGAAATATTTTGTTTTTTCAATGCTTGAGTTAAATCTTTTTCTGCTCGTTCCCATATTGCATCACTACCAATACGTTTTTTTGGACGAGTAGAAAGTTTGACTAAAATTTTTTTAAAACCAAATATGCTATATATGTCATATACCATCTTTATACAGCTTGTAACCTCATCATGTATTTGCTCTTCAGTACAAAAAATATGTGCATCATCTTGCGTAAAACTGCAAATACGCATTAAACCATGTAATGCGCCTGATGGTTCATTACGATGACAGCTACCAAACTCACTCATACGTAACGGTAAATCACGATACGATTTTAAACCTTGATTAAATATCAGAATGTGGCCTGGACAGTTCATAGGTTTAATGCAATATTCGCGATTTTCTGAAAATGTAGTGAATATTGCATTTTTATAATTTTCTAAATGTCCTGTTTTTTCCCAAAGTACGTGATCCATCATAAATGGACTTCTAACTTCTTGATAATTGTATTCTTTGAGTTTGATGCGTACGAATTTTTTAAGTTCTTGGAAGATTATCCAGCCATCATTGTGCCAAAATACCATTCCAGGCGATGTTTCTTCTATATGATATAAATTCAACTGTCTGCCAATTTTACGGTGATCACGTTTTTCAGCTTCTTCTATGCTTTTGAGATAATATGTTAATGCTTTTTTTTCTGCCCAAGCAGTACCATAAATACGTTGTAATACGATATTATTACTATTACCACGCCAATAAGAACCAGATGATTTCTGTAATTTAAAATGATGACAAAAACGCATATTAAGTACATGTGGTCCACGAGACATGTCAATATATTCTTTGTGGTAAAATAAATTTACCCGATCACAATGATTAATATTTTCATTTAAAATAGCTATTTTATATGGTTCTTGACGTAATTTAAAAATATTTTGTGCTGCTTGCCAACTGACTTGCTTTTTAATAACTTGATAATTCTTATTTGCTAATTCATGCATACGTTCATTTAGTAACTCAAGATCTTTCTTTTTTAAAATTTGATTAAGCTCTATATCATAATAAAAACCATTATCTATGACACGTCCAATTGCCATTTTAGTGTTTGGCCATAACTGCTTGATAGCATGTCCTAGAAGGTGGGCACAGGAGTGACGAATAATTTGTAAACCTACTTGATCTTTTGCAGTAATAATAGATACATCAGCATCAGTAATAATATGATCACAAGCATCTATTAATTTACCATTAACACAGCCAGCAATACAATGTGCTGCTAAACTAGGTTTAATACTCATAGCAACATCTATTACAGATATAGATTCATTAAATTGATGTTTACTACCATTAGATAAAGTAATAACGGGCATTTATATTCCTTATCTGTAACTATCTTTATACGAAGCAACTAGGTAAAAATAATTTATTTCTATAAAGTATATTATTATATATTTCATGTAATTGAATTTTATAAGCATCTAAATAATAGAGATATTATTAAAAAAAATAATTATCAATATAGTTTTCTAATTTATAAAACTACTCTATATAATAATATATTATAACATGACTATTATAAATAATCTAATATAACCCATTTTTAATACTACAAATATACTTCTAATCATGGAAATATTATTACAAATTAGAAATTGTTCTAAGTTTTATAATTTTTAATGTATACCGAATTGTAATTCAGTAATAGACATAACTAATAATATCAAATATTCTAAGATAATTATAAATCTAATGAATTTAAAATATCGGTAATAATACATCTAAATTATTAGATATTAAATATAATTTATTTGTATTACGATTAAACTGGTACTAATTATAATAGTGTATTAGCACAATTTTTTAAAAATTTTATTTTTTAGCGTTATAATACTAAAGTGGTTTATAATTATAGAAATAAAATTATTTCCTTATAAAATCGTGTTTTGTTAGATAATTTCTAACTTAATTAGAATAAATATTCATTAGCTTCATTGCTGTTATATTTAGTTATAAAATATTATAATAAATCTTGATTAGTATGAGATGATTATTCTTTTGATGCCAAAATTTATTCTTTTAAATTAACAATTAAAATAACATACAAATATATAATACAAAAGTTTAATGTATTAAAATTTTCTACTAAAAACATAATAAAATAAATGTTAATTATATGTAATGCAAGAACAGTACAATATTATTTATTATATATTTTATATAGTACATACTGTTGATTCTTGTATATAAAAAATATTTTTTGATTGATTTTAAAATATAAAGATATTCTTTAATGATTGTTATAAATTTATATGATTATATTAATAATAAATAAAGTTATTTATTATCACTTATAGTTTAATAATAATTATATATAGATTTGAAAATAGTAATATTGATATTCAGAAAAATATTCTTACTAACAAATATAAAAAAATTATATATATTAATAAACCTAAATCTTCATTGTTTAGGTACTTCACTTACATAGAATGTAACTTTTATTACAATAAATTTTTCATTTATATTATGAAATAACGTGTTATAATATCTTATATAAAAAATTAAAAAAATTTTTATATTATAAATCATTTTATGAAATAAATAAGATATTTTATATATCATAAAAAAATTTAAATAGTATTTTATTATTATAGTATGCATTACTTATAATTATCATAAGTAAATTAATTTTAATTATGATATATAGGTATATTATATGTAAAAATGATTTAGAGAACAAAAAATATTAAAACTTAACATTATATCTGCTAACTAATTACATGAGTTAATTAGTATTATATAGTTTTTAATGTATATAAATTTTATAATAAAAATTATTAGTACAATTACTCAGTAGATTACATCTTAACTACACTCCAAAAAATAAAAAATATTAACCAGGATTTTTTATTTTACTAAATAGTAAATAAAAAATATAGTTCTATTTTTATAATACATCATAATTATGATAATAATATTTAAATGTATTATTAAATAATTTTAATATATTAAATATGTTAAATAAATGTTTCTAAATCTAAGTATGAGAAGATTTATTATCAATTTTTTAATTATAATACAATGTAAAATATTAAGAAGTTTTAAGTAGTTACAAGATATTCATTTACTACTCATAAAATTTATTGTAAAACTATATCGTTATATTATTGCTATATAAATAAAATAAATTTTAGGTAAATAATTAGTTAAGAAAAAAATAATTATAAACTTACTATCAATAGTCAGTTATGATATTTTTTAAGTAAACATAAAGTAATAGAAATCATTAGTCATTACATTGATTTCATTTAATATATAATATTTACTTAATATTTTTAATAATTAAAATAAAATTTATGCAATCATTAAAGGGATAAGAACTTGATAATTTATTAAAATTATAGTATATTTTTATGCTCAATCATACTAACATATTATAAATACTACAATACTACACAATTAATATGTATTATGTCAAAAAATAATAAATATTATTTCATTAATAATAAAACATATTTAATAGTATCTTCAATGAATATTATATATAATAAAAACCAAAATAATATATCAATGCTTAATACCTTTAAAATATTTAAAATTATTATTTTTTGATAATAAAATATAATCTTTCTTTATTAGTCAGTAGTATACATAAGTTCAACGTTATGATTATAATAATAATGTATCATCACCTATCTAAAGTATGTTTAAGATAAACTAAATAAAATAAGTGTAAAAAAATATTTAATGCAAGAGAATAATTATATTTTTTGAATAAAAATATTTGTAATTAAATAGTTATATAAAATATTAAAAGATAATAATTTTAATGTAATTATGATTATATTATTTAAAATAAACATTAAAATATAAATTACTATGTATGGATGATAATACAGAAAAATATTTTTACAATGTTTTAATAAAAAAATCGTTTAATTATTACCTTTGTAAAGATATTTGTATTTAATAATAAAATTTAAAAAAATAAATTAAAATTTTATCGATGGGATGTATATTAAAATATACTTTGTGTATTTAATAAATAATTTATTCTAAGAATAAATACTATACTACGATAATCATTGAATGATCATAAGTATAGACAATGTAGTTTATTAGCATTATACTAATAAATTATAAAATAAAATTTTCATTGTTAAATTCAGCATTTTAAATTATGAATTTAAATCAGTTGTAGTTATGTAATCAAAGTAAAGAAACCATATATACTTAATTATGAAATTTTATTATTATCTATAAATATAAATAATTATTCTAATTAAAATAAACAATTATATATACAATACAACAATATTAAGTTTTATAACTAATCATTAAAATATATAACATATATGTTAAAGTTAAATATTTATAACTCATATATTTTAAATACAATATTTTTTATTGCATAATATATTTGTTAAACATGTAAACATTATAATACATGATGTATACCAAAACATATTATTTAAAATAACCTTATATTTTGTCTACTATATCACTTATTACAAGAAATTAATTAAGATAAAGTATAGCTCAAAAGGTAATTAAAACTATTATGCATAATATTCCTATGACGTTGCGTGGTGTAGCACAATTACGTGAAGAATTAGAGTACTTAAAAAGTGTTCGTCGTCCAAAAATTATTTCCGATATATCCGATGCACGTGAAAATGGTGATTTAAAAGAAAATGCTGAATACCTTGCTGCTCGTGAACAACAAAGTTTTTGTGAAGGTCGTATCCAAGAAATAGAAGCAAAATTATCTAATGCAAATATAATTGATGTTACTAAAATTTCAAATTTTGGCCGTGTTATTTTTGGTTGTACAGTTAGTGTGAAAAATTGTGCTGATAAAGATATACACACTTATTCTATAGTAGGTGATGACGAGGCTAATTTTAAACAAAATCGTATTTCTATTAATTCACCTATTGCACGTGGTCTAATCAACAAAAAACAGGGTGATATTGTTAATATTAATACTCCTAAAGGTCAAGTAGAATTTGAAATTATAAAAGTTATATATGTTTAATATATTAAAAAAACGTTAAATTATTTTATGATTAAGTAATGCTTTTAGGTTATAAAATAATATATCTATAATAATATATTATTATAAAAGCATACTAATTACCGATAAATTAATTATTGCATGTTTATTACAAGTATTAAAATTTTATGTATTATAGTTTGATCATATCAAATATTTATTTATATTATAGATCAACTTATCGTTTATTAATTTGATATATAAATATATGTTATTATTATATAACATAGTATTTAGTAAGATTATTAGATAATATTGTATTATTTATATATAATATATCTTTTTAATTAAATTATTTTTTATTTATAATACTATATTACATTCATATCTACAGTATTATCATCAAATATAATTGATTATACTTTCAAATAACATTAAATTATTATTTAGAGAATAAATATTAGATGGGAAAAAAACGTTCTGCTAGTTCCAATCGTTGGATGCACGAACATTTTAATGATAAATATGTAATTCAAGCTCAAAAAAAAGAATTGCGTTCTCGTTCTTGGTTTAAATTAGATCAAATACACAAAATTGACAAATTATTTACATTAGGAATGAATGTTATAGATTTGGGTTCATCGCCAGGCGGATGGTCACAATATGTTGCTAAAAAAGTTGGAGATAGAGGAAGAGTTATTGCTAATGATATTCTTCCTACGCATCCTATTATTGGTGTTCATTTTTTACAAGGTGATATTCGTGATAAATTAGTGATGAAAGAATTAATAAAATGTGTAGGTAAAGATAAGGTGCAAGTTGTAATATCAGATATGGCACCTAACATGAGTGGTCTACCATCAGTAGACATTATGCGTGCAATATATCTAGCGGAATTAGCGTTAGATATAACTAAGGATGTCTTAGCTCCCGGTGGTAATTTTTTAGTAAAGATGTTTCAGGGAGAAGGCTTTGATGAGTACCTTACGCAGATTCGCTTACTGTTTACAAAAGTTAAGATTCGTAAACCTGATGCATCCCGAGCACGTTCGAGGGAAGTATACATCGTAGCTACAGGGCAAAAAATATAGTACCCTGATGCTTATTGTTAACACAGTTGTAAATATGAGGTTCATCCCTTGAGTGACATGGCAAAAAACCTAATACTTTGGTTGGTCATTGCAGTAGTACTAATGTCCCTGTTTCAAAGCTTTGGGCCCAGTGAATCGAATAACCGTAAGATTGATTATTCTACTTTCTTAACTGAAGTTAATCAAGATAAGGTACGTGAAGTCCGTATTAATGGGCGTGAAATTAATGTTACTAAAAAAGATAGTAATAAATATACAACATACATTCCTATTAACGATCCTAAAATGTTAGATTCTTTATTAACTAAAAATGTAAAAGTAATTGGCGAACCACCTGAAGAGCCAAGCTTACTTACCTCTATTTTTATTTCTTGGTTTCCCATGTTTTTATTAATTGGAGTATGGATTTTCTTTATGCGTCAAATGCAAGGAGGCGGTAAAGGTGCAATGTCTTTTGGCAAGAGCAAAGCTCGTATGCTTAATGAAGATCAAGTTAAAACAACATTTGCCGATGTTGCTGGCTGTGATGAAGCAAAAGAAGAAGTTTCAGAATTAGTTGAATATCTTCGTGACCCAAGTCGTTTCCAAAAATTAGGTGGTAAAATTCCTAAAGGTATTTTAATGGTTGGTCCTCCTGGTACTGGTAAAACCTTATTAGCTAAAGCAATAGCTGGTGAAGCTAAAGTACCATTTTTTACTATTTCAGGATCTGATTTTGTTGAAATGTTTGTTGGTGTTGGTGCATCTCGTGTGCGGGATATGTTTGAACAAGCCAAAAAAACAGCTCCATGTATTATCTTCATTGATGAAATTGATGCTGTTGGCCGTCAGCGTGGGGCTGGTTTAGGTGGTGGTCATGATGAACGTGAACAGACTTTAAATCAAATGTTAGTTGAAATGGATGGTTTTGAAGGTAATGAGGGTATTATTGTTATAGCTGCTACTAATCGTCCTGACGTACTTGATCCTGCGCTACTACGTCCAGGACGTTTTGATCGACAAGTTGTTGTAGGTCTACCAGATGTGCGTGGCCGTGAACAAATTTTAAAAGTACACATGCGTCGCGTACCTTTAGCAATAGATCTTGATTCTTCTGTTATTGCTAGAGGTACACCAGGATTTTCTGGTGCTGATTTAGCAAATTTAGTCAATGAAGCTGCACTATTTGCAGCTCGTAATAATAAGCAAGTTGTATCTATGGCTGAGTTTGAAAAAGCTAAAGATAAAATTATGATGGGCGCAGAGCGTCGTTCAATGGTTATGACTGAAAAACAAAAAGAATCTACTGCTTACCATGAAGCAGGACATGCAATTATTGGTCGTTTAGTGCCTGAGCATGATCCAGTACATAAGGTAACAATTATTCCAAGAGGTCTAGCATTAGGTGTAACCTTTTTCTTACCACAAGGAGATGCTATTAGCTACAGTCGTCAAAAACTAGAGAGCATAATTTCTGTTGCTTATGGTGGACGTTTAGCAGAAGAATTAATTTATGGTATTAATCATGTTTCTACTGGAGCATCACAGGATATCAAACAAGCAACAACAATAGCTCGTAACATGGTTACCCAGTGGGGATTTTCAGAAAAACTAGGTCCACTATTATATGCAGAAGAAGAAGGAGAAGTATTTTTAGGACGTTCTGTTTCTAAATCTAAACACATGTCTAATGAAACCGCACGTATTATTGATCAAGAAGTTAAAGCGTTGATAGAACGTAACTATATACGCACTCGTCATTTATTAGAAGAAAATATAGATATTATGCATGCAATGAAAGATGCATTAATGAAATATGAAACAATTGATGCTCTTCAAGTTGATGATTTAATGGCTCGTCGTGCGGTTCGTCTGCCAACTGGTTGGGAAGAAGAGAAGAATAATAATTTAAATAACAATGATCATAATGCTAATCAAAATGTATTAGATAATACCGATAATCATAATTGTACATAAATTATTAGTAATAATAAAAATAAATTAACAAGATAATATTATAGTTTAATAAATAAAAATAGACTAAATATTACTTAATATCAATAACACTTATATTATTATATATAATTATTTTTAACTAATATCACAAGTATTTATAATAACTAAGATGATATTATGTATATTACTTTATCGTTTATAAATAGATTATTATTTAATAAAATTAGTATAAATTATTAGTTACATCATAACTTTAAAAATCACAATTAATGATTTAATTATAGAATAAGATTACATATGCAATCATATATTCAATAATTACATAATTCTTATAAACTCTAATAGGAGTACTTACTCAGTAAGTACTCCTATTAGAGTAATCAATATTTTATATCTTTGTAAGATCATACAAAATTCGTACTAATAATATAGTAAAATATAAAAATATTATTTATATAACTTAAAACGTATTGTATAAATAATCTTTATTTATTTAATATGATAATTGTATCTTTATATAAAATACTAAAAATTTCATTACTTGTTACTAAATATTAACTTAGATGTAATTCTAAAAATAGAATTTTTATTCTATTACATAAGTAAATTAAAGTAATAAAAATATATTTTATATTATGAATACTTAAACATTACTCATACTAAATATATTAAATGAGTTATATTATTACATAATAAAAACTTTAAATAATCTTTCTATAAATATATATCAAACAATTTAGATAAATCTTATGTATACATAAGATAGAAATATTAATTTTACTATTAATTTATATTAAATCATTTGATTCTAGTAATAAGGTTGTATGACATATATATCAGTATACTCTATAAGTATTATTAATAATTTATTAAGTGTTTAAAATAATTAAAAAATTTTAATAATTTTATAAAATATATTAATACTATTAAAATAGTAAACAGATATGATTATTAATTATGATTAATATATTATTATCATGATGTAACACAAATTATAATTTATTTTTTTTAACAGTGATTAAATAATAATCAATATAGATATGATACAAATCAGCACGATAAAATAAGAGTGTTAAAACAAATTATTATCTTTAATAACTTACATAAATTAATAAGATTTATCTTTCTGTCTAATCCTAGCAAATTAAAAATAATAAAAAATATGAATCATTATGATTATCCCTGATATTGATAAAATAAATAAGATATACAATATAGGACAAAATACAATGATATAGTAATATAAAATAAATTATATATATTTAATATCGTATTTAAGACATATGATAATATTTTTATAAAAAATTTTGTTTATAAAAATTAATTTTTATTGTAAGTAGAATATCAAGAAATATGATATATTGTTAGTTTATCTTATGTAATTTATCATTCTTTAGATTACTAATTTTAATTAGTATATCTTATAAAGATATGGTTATTATTTTCTATAATTCAATCAAACATAGTGTATATTAATCAATAGTAATATGTACTGTAATGTCCTTGATGCTAAAAACCCACATATAACTTAGTAGTTTATTATATAAAAACAATGAAGATAATGTTTATTGTTATTATCTTACACTGTTAAATAAAGGATATAAACTTATGAGCGAGCGAAAATATTTTGGTACAGACGGTATTCGCGGCAAAGTTGGTAAATGTCCTATTAATCCTGATTTTATATTAAAGTTAGGGTGGGCTGCTGGAAAGGTGTTATCTCAACATGGTTCTCGTAAAATTATTATTGGTAAAGATACCCGTATCTCTGGATATATGTTGGAGTCTGCATTAGAAGCTGGTATCTCTGCTGCTGGTTTATCTACTTTATTGACTGGTTCTATGCCAACCCCTGCAATAGCATATTTAACTAAAATCTTTCGTGCTGAAGCTGGTATAGTAATTTCTGCGTCTCATAATCCATATTATGATAATGGCATTAAATTTTTTTCTATTCATGGTACTAAACTAACAGATGAAGTAGAAGAAGCTATCGAAGCAGAAATGGAAAAGCCAATGACATGTGTAAAATCTGCTAAATTAGGCAAGGCAAGTCGTATCATTGATGCTTCTAGTCGTTATATTGAATTCTGCAAGAGTACTTTTCCTTCAAATCTTAATATGAATGACTTAAAAATTGTTGTTGATTGTGCCAATGGAGCTACTTATAATATAGCACCAAACGTACTTCGCGAATTAGGTGCAACAGTTATAACTATTAATTGTAGGCCAAACGGAATAAATATTAATCAAGAATGTGGTTCTACAGATATCCGCCAATTACAAACAACAGTTCTAGCTGAAAAAGCAGATGTAGGATTAGCTTTTGATGGAGATGGCGATCGTGTTATCATGGTTGATCATTTAGGTAATAAGTTTGATGGTGATTATATTCTCTATCTAACTGCACGTGAACACTTACGTCAAGGCATTTTACATGGAGGTGCCGTAGGTACGCATATGAGTAATATGGGATTAGAATTGGCATTTCAACAAATAGGAATTCCTTTTGTACGTGCAAAAATAGGAGATAGATACGTTCTTGAAATGATGACATCAAAAGGTTGGTGTTTAGGTGCTGAAAACTCTGGGCATGTCATCATGCTTGATAAAACTACTACTGGTGATGGCATTATTGCAGGTTTGCAAGTTTTAGCAGTAATAATACGTAACTGCATGTCTTTACATGATTTATGTAGCGGTATAAAGTTATTACCACAAGTTCTTATTAATGTCCGATTTTATGGTAATGGTAATCCATTAGAGTCAGAAAGCGTTAAAGCTCTTACTGCAGAAATTGAAGAACAACTTAATGGTAAAGGACGTGTGCTGCTTCGCACCTCAGGAACTGAACCGTTAATTCGTATTATGGTCGAAGGTGAAGATAATGAGCAAATTACAGAAATGGCTAATCGTATTGCTCATGGTATTAAAATTATTAAGTAATATACATTATATTTAAATCAAGTTATATTTATATACACAATATATACCTTAACTTAATATTTTTTATTGATGTACACAAATTAATAAATTTTTCTTGCACACCTTCGTGACAAGTGATAATGTGGTATATATAAACAATTATGTATTTTATTACTTAAAGTATTTAGCTATAATATAAAATAGGTGTAACTAATGTATGAATTATTTTTGATACTCTTTATTATAATTGCTATTACTTTAGTAAGTATGATTATGTTGCAACAAAATAAAAATCTTAATATAGGATCTTCGTTAGGAACTAGTGCGTCTGCTACGTTATTTAGTTATAATAGATCTAATAATTTTATGACTAATATTATTTCTAGTTTAGCTATTATGTTTTTTATATTAAGTTTATTATTAAGTAATTTTAGTAAACAATACAGCAAACAAAATCAATGGAATAATCTGAATACAACGATACAGACTAATCAATTAAAGACATCAAAAACTCTAGTAAAAACTTTTAGTAAAGATATAAGACATTAATATTTATGTAAAAATATGAGTTGTTAAAAGCCTAAAAATTAATTTTTTAAAAAAATATATATAAAATATAAAAATATTCTTTTTGGAAGTATGATTAATACATGCTATATGCCGAGGTAGTGGAATTGGTAGACACGCTACTTTGAGGGGGTAGTGCCTAATAAGGCGTACGGGTTCAAGTCCCGTCCTCGGTACCAAGTTATAGATATTGTTTAATACTTTACAAGTATTGTATAAATCACAGCGGGGTGGAGCAGTTTGGTAGCTCGTCGGGCTCATAACCCGAAGGTCATCGGTTCAAATCCGGTCCCCGCAACCAATTTTAAAAGTATTATGCATAATAAATAGTGTATATATTTTAGTAATAACTTAAATTTTTAAAAGAGTCTTCTAAAGACACTATATTTTTATTTAATTAGTATATAGAGTTATATTACAAATACCCCTAAATAATAAACAATATTTGCAATATAACAGTGAAATAATTAGGCTATTTAGCCTTTTTTTATGTCTTGGGAGTAGTATGATTGTCTAAATTAAAACAAACATTAATAAAGATTATTTCAGAACCAGTTAACGTATTAGGTTTTGAATTGTTAGGTCTTGAATTAATATATAATCATTGTTTAACATTACGTATCTACATTGATAATGATAAAGGGATTACTATTAATGACTGCGCGAATGTTAGCTACAGAATTAGTGTAGCTCTTGACGCTAAAAATATTATTCAAGTTGCATATAACTTAGAAGTTTCATCACCTGGTGTTTATCGTCCAATATTTAAAATTGAGCATTATGTTCGTTTTATAGGAGAAAATATATTAATAATATTACGCAAAGAAATACAACATCGTAATAAATGGCAAGGTATTATTAAAGATGCTAAAAATAAAAGAATTACAGTCACTATAGATAAAAAAGACGAAATATTTTTATTAAGTAACATTCAAAAAGCGCACTTAGTACCTACACTATTAAAATTTGAATCAGGCTACTAGAATGAATAAAGAAATTCTAGCTGTTGTTGAGGCAGTTTCTAATGAAAAATCTCTTCCTCGTAAAAAAATCTTTGAAGCTCTAGAAATGGCACTAGCAACCGCTACTAAAAAAAAATATGAACAAGATATAGATGTTCGTATTTGTATAGACCCTAAAACAGGTAATTTTGATACTTTCCGTCGTTGGATAATAGTCGCTCAAGTTACTCAACCAACCCGCGAAATTACTCTTGATGCTGCTCAATTTGAAAATTCATTTTTCAGACTAGGTGAATATGTTGAGGATAAAATTGAATCTGTTATTTTTGATCGTATCACAACTCAAACCGCAAAACAAGTGATAGTGCAAAAAGTTAGAGAAGCCGAACGTGCTATGGTGGTTGATGCATTTCGTCAGCACCAAGGTGAAATTGTTATGGGTGTTGTTAAAAAAGTAAATCGCGATAGCATATTATTAGATCTAGGGAGCAATACTGAAGCTATTATTAGCCGAGAAGATATGCTTCCACGTGAAAATTTTCGTCCTGGTGATAGAATTCGTGGCGTGCTATATGATGTTCGTCCAGAAGCACGTGGTGCCCAGTTGTTTGTGAGCCGTGCACGTCCAGAAATGTTAATAGAATTATTTCGTATTGAAGTTCCAGAAATAGGTGAAGATATTATCGAAGTTAAAACCGCAGCCAGAGAACCAGGTTCACGTTCAAAAATTGCTGTTAAAACTAACGATAAACGTATTGATCCTATAGGAGCATGTGTAGGGATGCGTGGTGCTCGTGTTCAAGCTGTTTCAAGTGAACTTGGTGGTGAACGTATTGATATAATATTATGGGATGATAATCCAGCACAATTTGTTATTAATGCTATGGCTCCTGCCGAAATAGCTTCTATTGTTGTAGACGAAGATAAACATACTATGGATCTTGCAGTTGAAGTGAACAATCTTGCACAAGCTATTGGTCGTAATGGTCAAAATGTTCGTTTAGCTGCTCAATTGAGTGGTTGGGAATTAAATGTTATGACTCTTGATGATTTAAAGGCCAAACATCAAGCTGAAGCACAAGAAACTATTAAAACATTCACTAAATATCTCGATATTGATATAAATTTTGCAACTTTACTAGTTGAAGAAGGTTTATCTACTTTAGAAGAATTAGCATATGTTCCTGAACAAGAGTTACTAGCTATTAATGGTTTGAATCAGCAAATGATAAAGAATTTACGAGAGCAAGCAAAAAACGCATTAACCACACTAGCTCTAGCTAAAGAAGAGACCTTAAGCCATTGTAATCCAGATGAAGATCTATTATCTCTGGAAGGTATAGATCTTGATATAGCCTTAAAAATGGCTAATCGTGGTATTTGTGCATTAAAAGATCTTGCCGAGCAGAGTATCGAAGATTTAGCCGATATTGATGGATTAAATAGTAAAAAATCTGGTGAATTAATTATGGCTGCACGCAATATCTGCTGGTTTGGCGATAATTAATAATTAAATTGTAGCGGGAAGAGATAGTATGACAGAAGTAACTGTAAAAGTATTAGCAGCAGACATACATACCTCAGTTGATCGCTTAATACAGCAATTTGCTGATGCAGGATTAAAAAAATCAATAAATGATTTTGTGAGTCCGCAAGAAAAAGAAATATTATTAACTTATTTAAATCGTGAACACAATGTATCAAGTAAGCTAACATTACAACGTAAAACACGTACTACATTGAATGTTCCAATGATTGGTGGAAAAAGTAAATCTGTGCCAATAGAAGTTCGCAAAAAGCGTATTTATATAAAAAAAGATCCAGTAATTACGGAAGATATAGAAAGCATAAATGTTTTATTAAACAAGCAAGATCCCATTAAAATTGAAAAACAATTTAAAGACATATCTAATAAAAAAATAAAATTTATTATTGAAAATAAAATTAATCATGATTTAAATGAACAAGTCAAATGTAAAGTAGGCCATAAAAATAAACGTAGTGCAACTGAACTGAAAAAAGAGAGCAATCAAACTATTAACAAAAAAACTAAAACTGTACATGCCGATAAAGTACGCCGTGAAGCTGAAGCTGCGTTATTAAAACATAAAGCAGAAGAAGAAGCTTTACGTAAACTTGAAAAAGATGCTAAGCGTGTTTTTGAGGAAGCTCGTAAAATGGCTAAAGCTAATGCAGGTAAAGAAATTGAAAATGAAATAATAGAAGATATTTCTGACTATCATGTTACTACTTCTCATCATGCTCGTGAAGCCGAAGATGAAAATGACCGTCAACTTGAATCTGGACGCGCTAGAACACGTACTGCAGCTAAAGTACCGAAGAATAAAAAAGGCAATAAATTATTTGAATCTAAAGCTGATCGTGAAGCAGAGCGTGCACAGACACGTGGCAATAATAAAAGTAAACGAAAAATAAGTTCTTTACATCAAGGATTTAATAAACCCGTTCAAGCAGTAATCCGTGATGTTATTATTGGAGAAACTATTACTGTTGCAGAACTAGCCAATAAAATGGCTATTAAAGCTTCTGAAGTTATTAAAACAATGATGAATATGGGTTCTATGTCTACCATTAATCAAACTATATCTCAAGAAACTGCTCATATGGTTGCTGAAGAAATGGGTCATAAAGTTATTTTACGTCGTGATAATGATTTAGAAAAAGCTATTATGATTGATCGTGATATTGGAATTACTTTAGAACCTCGCGCGCCAGTTGTGACTATAATGGGTCATGTTGATCATGGTAAAACTTCTCTTCTTGATTGTATTAGATCAACAAAAGTAGCATCAGGTGAAGCTGGTGGTATTACACAACATATAGGTGCTTATCATATAAAAACTGATAACGGCATGATTACATGTTTAGATACTCCAGGGCACTCTGCATTTACTGCAATGCGTGCTCGTGGAGCCAAAGCAACTGATATCGTTGTTTTAGTTGTTGCTGCTGATGATGGCGTCATGCCGCAAACTATTGAAGCTATTCAACATGCTAAAGCTGCAACAGTGCCAATTGTTGTAGCTATCAATAAAATTGATAAGCCTGAAGCAGATATCGATCATGTTAAAAATGAATTATCTAAATATGGTGTTATGCCAGAAGAATGGGGTGGTGAATCTCAATTTATTCCTGTGTCTGCTAAAGTAGGCACAGGTATTGATTCTTTATTAGATGCGATTCTATTACAAGCTGAAATGTTAGAATTACAAGCTGTACATAAAGGTATGGCAAGTGGTGTAGTGATCGAATCTTTTTTAGATAAAGGTCGTGGTCCAGTAGCTACTATTTTAGTGCAAGAAGGAACTCTAAATAAAGGAGATATTGTTATATGTGGTTTTCAGTATGGTCGCATACGTGGCATGCGTAATGAAAGAGGATATTCAGTCCTTTTTGCTGGTCCTTCGATTCCTGTCGAAATTTTAGGTTTATCTAATGTACCGTCAGCTGGTGATATAGTAACTGTTGTACGTGATGAAAAAAAAGCTCGTGAAGTAGCATTATATCGTCAAAATAAATTACGTGAAATAAAAATGGCAGATCAGCAAAAATATAAACTAGAAAATATCTTTTCCAATATGAAAGACGGTACATGTTCTGAATTAAACATCGTACTTAAAGCTGATGTACAAGGTTCTTGTGAAGCCATTAATGATGCGTTATTAAGTTTATCTACTAATGAAGTAAAAATAAAAATTATTGGTTCTGGAGCTGGTGGTATTACTGAAACTGACGCTACTTTAGCGGCTGCATCTAATGCTATTATTCTTGGTTTTAACGTACGTGCTGATGCATCAGCGCGTCGTGTAATTGAAACTGAAAATCTAGATTTACGTTATTATTCTGTTATTTATAATCTTCTTGATGAAGTTAAACAAGCAATGAGTGGTATGTTAACTCCGGAATATCGTCAAGAAATCATAGGGTTAGCTGAAGTACGCAGCATCTTTAAATCACCTAAATTTGGTGCTATTGCAGGTTGTATTGTTACTGAAGGTATTATTAAGCGTAATAATCCCATTCGTGTATTACGAAATAATGTAGTTATTTATGAAGGAGAATTAGAATCTTTACGTCGTTTTAAAGAAGATATTAATGAAATTATTAATGGCATGGAATGTGGTATTGGTATTAAAAATTATAATGATATTCGCTCTGGAGATATAATTGAAGTTTTTAATATTATAGAAATAAAACGTAAAATCAACTAATTTAAAAAATATATACAAGAAAAATATCTTTTTAAAAATATTGTATATCTTATATATTAAGATTATATTCAATATAATTATATTAAAATAACTAAATATTGATTCAAGTAATATATTTTATAAAAAAAATACATGTTAAGATATTAATAATAAGTATTAAAATATTGATATATAATATTTATTTGTATAGTATGTCATATAATATATCTTGATTAAGATATTTTATGTTTTAAAACTATATACAAAAAATTAATCTTAAATAAATTAGGATTAGAAACTTATTTTTTAATAAAAAATATTGATTTAAAATTTACTTGTATTAATACTTTTGAAAAGTATATTGCATTTCTATAAAATATCTAACTCTTGAAAAGTTTATTATATCTTACTTTAAATTTATATAAACATAAGTATTACTAACCATTAAAATATTTATTATTTTAATTTCTTAAGAAATATTCCTTAGAATATTTCTTAAAGGACTAATTAATGACAAAAAACAATAATCGTATTCAGAGAATATCTCAAGAAATTCATAAAAAACTTGCTATTATTTTACAACGTGAAGTTCAAGATCCACGTATTTTTATGGCGACTGTTTCTGATGTTGAGGTCTCTTATGATTTAGCATATGTTAAAGTATTTATTACTTTCTTGCATGATAGTGATCCTAACGTAGTTAAAGTAGGATTGCAAGCATTACATGCAGCTGCTGGTTTTATTCGTAAATTAATTGGTAAAGCAATGCGACTGCGAGTTATTCCTAAGTTAAATTTTTTTTATGATAATACTTTAAGTGAAAGTATACGTATATCTACTCTTATTAATGAGATCATTAAAAATGATGAAAAGCGTCGAATTACGTCGTGTAATATTTAGGTATATGAGGAAGTAATCATGTCACGATGTATCCAACATAAACGTTCTATTAATGGTATTCTTTTATTGGATAAACATCAAAATATATCTTCAAATAAAATTTTACAAAAAATAAAATATATATATAATGCTAATAAAGCAGGACATACTGGTACATTAGATCCCTTAGCAGTTGGTATGTTACCTATTTGTTTTGGTGAAGCTACTAAATTTTCCCAATTTTTATTAGAGGCGAAAAAAATATATCACGTTATTGCTAAATTAGGACAAAGCACTAGTACTTCTGATGCTGACGGAGAAATTATTGAGGAACGACCAGTATCTTTTTCAAAGATACAATTAAATTATGCTTTAACTCAATTACTTGGTAATAGTACACAAATACCATCAATGTATTCTGCTATTAAATATCATGGAAAACCACTTTATCAATATGCTCGCCAAGGAATTGAGATTCCACGTAAAACTCGTAATATTACAATTTATAAGTTACAATTGATTAATTATAAAGACAATAAGTTAGAATTAGAGATTACTTGCTCTAAAGGTACTTATATTAGAACAATCATTGATAATTTAGGATCATCTTTAGGATGTGGCGCGCATGTTACATATTTGCGTCGTGTACAAGTGGCTAATTATTCTCAAGATAAAATGATAACTGTTGAGCAATTACAGAAAATTATTACTAATGCTAAAAAAGTTAATATTCAACCTAATGTAATACTTGATTCTTTATTGTTGCCAATAGAAACTGTTGTATCCCATTTACCAGTTGTTAATTTAACATATGTAACCGCTAAACAAATCCTTCACGGACAAAAAGTACAATTATTAGATTGTTCTATTAAAGGTATGGTCAGAATTAATATAGAAAAAAAGTGTAAATTTATTGGTATTGGAGAAGTAAATAACCTTGGTTATTTAGTTCCACATCGTTTATTACAATTAGTAGATCAAAATACTAATAAAGAGTGATTATTTCAGCATATGATTTTATAATAAAAAATAATTTTAGTTTTGAGATACATTGTTGCAATTTTTTTCTACTCAGAGTATAAATATGTATTATATATAAAAAACTAAATTAGAGATTGTCTATATAACTATATATTCAATCTTTTTATAATTTTGGAGTTATATAATGTCTCTAAATGTTAAAACTAAAATAATTACTGACTTTGGTGGTAATATTAAAAATAGTGGTTCAACTGAAGTACAGATTGCTTTGTTAACTACACAAATTAATAATTTGCAAATTCATTTTACCAAACATAAAAAAGATAACCATAGTCGTCGTGGATTATTACGTATGGTTTCTAAGCGTCGAAAGTTGTTGAATTACTTTAAAAATAAAAATATAACTAATTATACTAGTTTGATAGAGCGTTTAAATCTACGTCATTAGTAAAAGTAGATAAAATATTTTTAAAAAGTTAAAAGATAAATATAATATTATTAATTTAAAGATTACATCTAAAAAGTTGTTATAATCAATTACTTAATTGAGTGTAATTAACATTTATTATAATTAAATAAAATATTATCAATAATAAAAAAAATAAGTTATTTTTATGCATAATAACTAATATTTTTTAACAAATTTATTATACAAATATTTTAAAAAGTTAATACAACGTATTCATAAAAAATAATTAAAATCAACACTTTTATACAGTTACTAACTCATAAAATAAGGAAAATATCTTGCTAAATCCTATAGTTAGCAAATTTCAGTATGATCGCAATACAGTTACCTTAGAAACTGGAATTATGGCTCGTCAAGCTATTTCTGCTGTCATGGCTACCATGGAAGATACTGCGGTATTCGTTACAGTAGTATGTGCTAAAACCGCTAAAGAAGATCAAAGTTTTTTCCCTTTAACTGTTAATTATCAAGAGCGTACTTATGCTGCTGGTCGTTTTCCTGGTAGTTTTTTTCGTCGTGAAGGTCGTCCTAATGAACATGAAATTTTAATTGCACGTTTAATTGATCGTCCAATTCGTCCATTGTTTCCAGTTGGATTTTTGAATGAAATTCAAGTTGTTGCAACTGTTGTTTCTGTAAACCCACAAGTTAGTCCTGATCTTGTTGCAATGATTGGCGCTTCTGCTGCTCTTAGCTTATCAGGTATTCCTTTTAATGGACCTTTTGGTGCAGCTCGTGTTGGTTACATTAACGATCAATATATATTGAATCCCACTATTGATGAATTACAAGTCAGTAAATTAGACTTAGTTGTTGCCGGTACCGAAAGTGCAGTATTAATGGTTGAATCAGCAGCTCAGCAGTTAAGTGAAGAACAAATGTTAAATGCTGTTATATTTGGACATGCACGTCAACAAATTGTTATTGATAATATCAAAGAACTGACTGCGAAAGTTGGTAAGCCTCGTTGGAAATGGACAGCTCCGGTTATGAATACAGTATTATACAACCGAATTGCTGCATTAGCTGAAATACGTATAGGAGATGCATATCACATTACTGAAAAACAAGATCGTTACACTCAGATTAATCAAATTAAAACTGACGTGATTACTACGTTGCAACTTGAAGATGAATCTGTAAACTCAAGAGACATAACAGATATTTTAACATTAATAGAAAAAAATATTGTACGTGGTCGTATTATACGTGGAGAAAGACGTATCGATGGTCGTGAAAAAGATATGATTCGTAGTTTAGATATACGAACTGGTATTTTACCACGCACTCATGGATCTGCGTTGTTTACTCGTGGTGAAACTCAGGCTCTAGTAACTGCTACTTTAGGTACAGAACGTGATGCACAAAATATTGATAGCTTGATAGGTGAACAAACTGATAGATTCTTATTACACTATAATTTTCCTCCATACTCTGTAGGAGAAACTGGTATGATGGGTTCACCTAAGCGTCGTGAAATTGGTCATGGTAGACTTGCCAAACGTAGTTTATTGGCAGTTATGCCTAAACAAGAAGAGTTTCCGTACACTGTGCGTATAGTTTCTGAGATCACTGAATCTAATGGTTCTTCTTCTATGGCTTCTGTTTGTGGTGCTTCCTTAGCATTAATGGATGCAGGAGTACCCATAAAAAATGCGATAGCTGGTATTGCTATGGGTTTAGTAAAAGAAGAAGATAAATTTGTCGTTCTATCTGATATTTTAGGTGATGAAGATAATCTAGGAGATATGGATTTTAAAGTTGCTGGTAGCTGTCAAGGGATGACTGCCCTGCAGATGGATATGAAAATAGAAGGAATTACTCATAATATTATGCAAATAGCCTTAAATCAGGCTAAAAGTGCTCGTCTTCATATTTTAAGTGTAATGGAGCAAGCAATTCATCAACCACGCTGCAATATTTCTGAATTTGCTCCACGCATACATACTATAAAAATTAATCCTGAAAAAATTAAAGATATTATTGGAAAAGGTGGTTCCGTTATACGCGCCTTAACTGATGAAACTGGTACTATTATTGATATTGAAGATAACGGTACTATTAAAATAGTAGCAACTGATAAAGAAAAAGTTAAACAAGCAATTAAACGTATCGAAGCAATTACTGCTGAAATAGAAGTTGGTCGTATTTATGAAGGTAGAGTAACTCGTATTGTTGATTTTGGTGCTTTTGTTGCCATTAGTGGTAGCAAAGAAGGTCTTGTTCATATTTCTCAAATTACTGATAAGCGTGTTGAAAAAGTTACTGATTATCTTTGTATAAATCAAAATATATTAGTTAAGGTTTTAGAAGTTGATCGTCAGGGACGGGTACGTCTTAGTGCCAAAGAGGCAAAAAAATAGAATAACATATATTGTAATTCATTAATAATTAATAAACTTGTCTTGTATCCTAATATCAAATGTATTGACATTATCAGTAATTATTTGTAATATATACAATATTTTTATTTGTATGTTTTAAAAAATCATTTAATAATTTAGATTTACCTTGATAATTTTTATAAAATTGATCATATATAAAATACATATTTAATATATCTTAACTTAAGAATATTTTATTATTAGTATAATATATATGTGTAATTTTTGTATATACTTAAAATATATGATATCCTGTAAATTAAAATTATTTTATTTATAATAATTTGTTATTTCATGTAAACATTGCAAATGTATTAACTATTACATATCTTAAATAAAAATAAATATTTTATTTTATTTTTATAAAATACTGTATTTTTAGTACTAGTACATAATGAATACTATATTACAACACAAACTATTAATATAATAATATTATTATTTATATTATTAAAGATAAAAATATCTAAAGAAAAACTATTCTGCAAAGAATAGTCGTAATACTATAAGAAAAATATAAATACATAAAGATATAATCTTATTACATAATCTTTATGTATTATTAATTTACAAAATTGTTTAATACGCTAGTAAGAACATTTGGCTAATTAATTAATTAGACATCTCAGAATATATGTTATTTTTTTGATAAAGTTAATATGCACTCAGAGAGTATAAGCAAGCACCTAAATAGCTGTTCAAGCTAACTATGAGAATAAAGTAACTCAAACTTTGTTAAACAACTATTATGCAATGCTCTTTTGGCTCAAAATAGTCAGATTATCTATCAGAATTAAAACAGTAATCTCTGAAAAATCATCATGCATATAGACTTAAAGTTATTTATTACCTCTTTGAGGTAAAGGTTTGTTGTTTGTTATTTAATATAATTTGAGCCGGTTTACACTTTTCATGAAAATAAACTGCTATTTTCTAGACTAGTTATGCAGACTGGCCGCGATTAATGAGGCACGTGTACATGACTAAGTTTGAAAATTCTTTTGCTGATCTTGGGCTATCTAAACCAATTATTCAAGCATTAATAGATCTAGGATATAAAAAGCCATCTCCTATTCAGGAAGCATGCATACCTTATCTCTTACAGGGACGAGATGTATTAGGCATGGCTCAAACAGGTTCAGGAAAAACTGCTGCATTTTCTTTACCACTATTGCATAATATTGATCCAAAACTAAAAGTACCACAAATACTAGTTCTAGCACCAACCCGTGAATTAGCAATGCAAGTATCTCAGGCAATGGCTGATTTAGCAAAATATATTAATGATATAAATGTTGTTGCCCTTTATGGCGGACAACGTTACGAAATACAACTACGTGCCCTACGTCAAGGACCACAAATTGTTGTTGGTACTCCAGGTAGATTACTCGATCTTTTAAAAAGAGGCGCTCTTAATCTATCTAAACTACATGGTTTAGTTATAGATGAAGCCGATGAAATGTTACGAATGGGTTTTATTGAAGATGTTGAAAATATTCTAGCACAAATTCCAGCACAACATCAGACAGCATTATTCTCTGCAACAATGCCTGAAGCAATTCGTCGTATTACTCGTCGTTTCATGAAAGAACCTCAAGAAGTACGTATTCAGTCTAGTATTAATACAAGGCCAGATATTAGTCAAAGTTATTGGAGTGTATTTGGTATACGTAAAAATGAAGCTTTGATTCGTTTTCTTGAGGCTGAAGATTTTGATGCTGCCATTATTTTTGTACGGACTAAAAATGCTACTTTAGAAGTAGCAGAAGCTTTAGAACGTAGTGGTTATATTAGTGCTGCTTTAAATGGAGATATGAATCAAGCTTTACGCGAACAAACTTTAAAACGCTTAAAAAATGGTCGTTTAGATATTCTAATAGCAACAGACGTTGCTGCCCGTGGTCTAGATGTAGATCGTATTAGTTTAGTTGTTAATTATGACATTCCAATGGATTCTGAATCTTATATACACCGTATAGGTCGTACAGGTCGAGCAGGTCGAGCAGGTCGAGCTTTACTATTTGTTGAACATGGTGAACGACGGTTACTACGTAATATTGAGCGTATTATGAAATTAACTATTCCAGAAGTTCATATTCCTAATGCAGAACTTTTAGGTCAACGTCGTTTAGCTAAGTTTGCCGCTAAAGTTCAACAACAAATAAAAAGCAATGATTTGGATAAATATCGTGATTTGTTAAGTAAATTACAGCGAAAAGATGAACTAGATATGGAAACACTAGCTGCAGCTCTTCTTAAAATGGCACGAGGTGAACGTCCACTTATTCCACCACCAGATATTATTATAGAGCGTCGTCAACGTCGGGAATTACGTGATCGTAATGATCGGGATAACGGTAATGAATCTCGTAAGAATGTAATTAAGTATCGTGAATATCGTAATGCTATGTCGCTATATCGTATTGAAATTGGTCGTGATGATGGAGTTGAAGTACGTCATATTGTCGGTGCTATAGCTAATGAGGGAGATATAAATAGTCGTTATATTGGTAACATAAAATTATTTGCTTATTACTCAACTATTGAGTTACCAAAAAATATGTCAAGTGATCTATTATCACATTTTACTTATACTCGAATTCTTAATAAACCACTTAATATGCGTTTAATGGGCGATGCACCAACAAGACAATATCGTGAAAGGCCAGACAGAAATTACAATAACCGTAAATTTAGGCAATAATTAGTATTATTCATTACTATCAATATAGTAGTAAACAGACTACTAAGTAAGTAAATGGCTATAGTTATAGAAAATGATAATAGTCATAATGATGATAATATAGTTTAAACTATATGATATATCTAACAAACAATGCATTTATTCTTGTGTATTGTTTGTATAATGATCAATAATAATATATAGACTATTTATTATTCTTTCAGAGATAAATTGACTATAAAAAGTATTAACTAGCATAATAATTATTATTTACTATAATATAGTATGTATAACATAAAATATGTTATTAGATAATAATTTTTATGTATACAATAAAACTGCAATTCTCATTTAAGAATTAAGAATTAAATATTAATTTTTAAGAGTTAATGTGTATATTTAGAATATAATTAAATAAAAATTTAGAAAATTATATTTAATTATTACTCATTTCTTGATTAAGAGTAATGCATGCTAAAATAGTAATAGAATATTTTTGCTAAATTATAAGTTTTTTAAGTTGAATACAGATATATATCTTTGAATTAATTTGAATCTATAAATTAAGAATTTATTAAATACATATTGATAAATTATTATATGTATTGAATTCATTAGGTGCTTTACAAAGTATTTTAGTAAGTTTATATATTTTATTGAATATTATAGTTAACTACATTGATACTATGTGAACATTTTAGTCTAAAATAACTTAATATATGATTATATATCAAATATATTCTTTATTCTATTGAATAGAATATATTAAATTTTTAGTAAATAATATATTATTAAATAATGTATATTCTTAATACATTATAGCTAATTTAGATGATTCATTGAATAGTTAATTGTTATATTATAAATAATGGTTTACCTGTCATTTCTTGAGGAACTTCCATATTCATCATTATTAACATAGTTACTGCTATATCAGATAATTTACCACCTTCAATAACCTTAGCTGGTTTACCAATATAAATTAATGGTACGGGTAAATTAGTATGAGCAGTATAGGCTACACCGGTAATTGGATCTTTCATAAGTTCAGCATTACCATGATCTGCAGTAATTAATAACTGACCATTAATATTTTTTACAGCTTTAACTACCTGACCTATACAATCATCTAAAATTTCAATAGCTTGTACTGTTGCATTGTATATACCAGTATGACCAACCATATCTCCATTAGGATAATTACAAATAATTGCATCATATTTACGACTATTAATTGCAGTAATTAACTTTGTTGTTAGTTTAGCAGAGTTCATTTCAGGTTTTAAATCATATGTTGCAACTTTTGGTGAATTGATTAAAATACGATCTTCACCTTTAAATTGTTGTTCAATTCCACCATTATAAAAAAATGTTACATGAGCATATTTTTCAGTTTCAGAGATACGTAATTGTTTTTTCTTATGCTTCATAAGCCATTCACCAAATGTATTTTTTAGTAAAACTGGCAGATAAGCACATTTAGCGTTAATATCATTAGCATATTGAGTTAGCATAACAAAATTACTTAATTTTACTATGTTTTTACGTTGAAAACCATTAAAATTTTTATCAACAAAAGCACGCGTAATTTGTCTAGCACGGTCAGCACGAAAGTTCATAAAAATTAATACATCGCCATTTTGCATAATGACATCATCTTCATCAACTGCTTTAATAATAGTTGGTCTAACAAATTCATCGTTTTCATTGCGTAAATAAGCATCTTCAAGACCAGTAACTGCATTATCAGCTATGTATTCTCCTTTTGCTGTAGTTAGTAAATCATAAGCTAATTTAATACGATCCCATCGATTATCTCGATCCATAGCATAATAACGACCAATAAGAGAAGCAATACGACCTTTTTTAATTTTACTAAATATATCCATGAATTTTTTTAGTGTATTTTTAGCGCTACGTGGAGGAGTATCGCGTCCATCTAAAAAAGCGTGTAGATAAATTTTTTCTGCATATCTTTTAACTGCTAATTGAATCGTAGCTATAATATGTTTTTCATGGCTATGTACACCTCCAGGAGATAATAAACCCATAATATGAACCGCTTTATTTAAAGATACTGCTTTATCAATAGCATGAATTAACTCTTTATTTAAGAAAAAATTTCCTTCTTCAATATCTTTATCTATACGTGTTAGATCCTGATATACGATACGTCCTGCACCTAAATTAACGTGGCCAACTTCTGAATTACCCATTTGTCCATCAGGTAAACCAACATCTAAACCAGAAGCAGAAATTAAAGTATGTGGATATTCTTTCCATAAATGTTCCATTATAGGTCTTTTGGCATTAAGAATAGCATTATCTTGTTTTTCTTCACGATAACCATATCCATCTAAAATTAATAGTACCATAGTTTTCTTAAAAAATGACATTGTAATAAGCTCCTTATAACTTAGGTACTTTAATAAAATATTTTGCATGTATCAATAACATAATCAATTTTACAAAAACATTAATATGTTTCAGTACTATATTTAATTAAATGATTAAATAATACGCAATTATTTACTTATCATAGAAATAATTATATTGATATTCAATTATTTATTATATGTATTAAATTTAATTAATGATTGTATAATAATTACTGTACTTTTAAAATTTTTGATTACTTCAGGAATACAATTATTAATTAAATATATTTTATAATAAAATTATATGATATTACTAATATTATTAGTATGATATTTATCAAAGTAATAGAGTATAGATTACATTAATAATATATTTCTTATAAAATTTACATTGTATTTTTTTAAAAAAATCAATACTTTTCTTATTACTATTTACATTATAAATATAAGAAATATATTTATAATGATTAAAAATAATATCTGCACTATTAATATAATAAATTAATTATTAAAATAAATAAGCATTAATATTAAATATAAATAAGTACAATAATATAATTAAATTACTTAATATCATCAATTATAAATAATTGCTTGTACATAAAATGTATTAGTATAGTATTATTCATACATACAATTGAAGTACATTTTTACAAGATACTACATTATATTATTTAAGTTTACTGTAATAAAATTAATTTAGTGTATAGCATGTATGATTCATATAGAATATTATAAATATAATACAAGAAGAAAAATGAGATTTTTTATCATAAAATAAACTATTATTCTATTGATCCATCACAGAGTGATATATTGTTACTTAAACTAAAGTAGTAGCAAGATAATGCTAAATATTTATTAGATAATACATATTAGCATAATTAAAATAATTTTTTATAGTATATTATTATATTAATAGATACTTGTAAGTTTATATAAATATTATTTTGCTAAATAACTGTAATCATAAAGACATAATTAATATGTATATTATAAAATCTCTAGATAGTATTATATTATATATTATATATACTAAATATACTATATTATTTTTTTGATTAAACTTCTAATTTTAATTTATTTGTATTAAATACTGCAAGCATATATTGATATTTATTTTATCCACAAGAAAAAAATATATTATTAAATAATATATTATTTATTAGCATATATTTTATTTAAGTAATAAATATACTTTCTATAATGCACTAAGTATGTAGTATATATTTTATAATAATCTATATATTATTTTTTTTAATTAAAACGAGATTAGTTATACCTATGCAAATACATAATATTCTTCAATTTTTAAATACTCATATTATACTTAGCCTAACTTGGATTATGCTATTTCTAACATTATTAATCATAACTTATAAAGTGTATTTTTCTAAAATAAAAGAGATTACTCGTAATAAAGCAATGCTTTTAATTAACAAAGAACATGCAATAATTGTTGATATACGTCCTTGTGAAGACTTTCGTGATGGTCATTTAGCTAATTCTATCAATATACATCCTCTTAACCTCAGAAAAGGTAATATTAATCAACTAAAATATTATAAAAATAAACCAGTTATTGTAGTATGCGCATATGGTACTAATTCTCGTGCGTCAGGTAATAATTTAGTAAAAGCAGGTTTTCAATATGTCTATATATTAAAAGATGGTATTATAGGATGGGTCCATGCAAGTCTTCCTTTAGTACGCGGTAAATAATATAATATAATATATTATATAATAATAAAATCTATTTTTATAAAAAATTTAATTGTTTTGACTACTCTCATAAAATGCAAAAAATATTTATACAATTTTAAAATACTGATGTTACAAAATTACTAATGAAATTATTTTACTATTAAGAAAAATTACAAAATACATTAAATATGTATTTATCTTAATAACAAAGGATATTGAATATAGTATTATATTTCATTATTTTTAAAAAAATACAACCCATATTAAATTATATAAATATAAAATTATCATTTTATAAAATAATTACTCATTAATACTCACTTAACAAGGTATCACTAAATATGTCAAAACAAAAAGATTTAGCAAAATATTTACAAATTCAACGTATTTATACAAAAGATATATCGTTTGAAGCTCCAAACGCACCAAATATATTTCAGCAAGAATGGAAGCCTACAGTTAAGTTAACTTTAAATACTCTATCTAATCAATTGATTAAGAATGTATTTGAAGTTATATTACAGTTAAACGTAACTGTATATCTAGATAAAACAATTGCATTTTTATGTGAAATACAGCAAGCAGGAATTTTTAATATTTATGGAATTCAAGAAACTCAGATGACTTATTGTCTCGGATCTTACTGCCCTAATATTTTATTCCCGTATGCACGTGAATGTATCACTAACTTAGTTAATCGTAGTACTTTTCCACAATTAACTTTAGCTCCAATAAATTTTGACTTACTTTTTAATAATGCTATACAACACTCTACAGTTGCAGAAAGTATATAATAATATATGGATATCAAATGAATAATGATATTACATCCATAACTATACTTGGTGCTGGTGCTTATGGAACGGCTCTAGCAATTGCGCTAGCACGTAATGGACATAAAGTATGTTTATGGGGGCACAATACCGCACATATAAAATTACTTCACATTACTCGTTGTAATAAAAAATTTTTACCTGATATATTATTTCCTAATACACTTTACTTAGAAACTAATCTCGCAAAAGCAATTTCTGCAAATCGTGATATACTCATAGTAGTCCCTAGTCATGTTTTTAGTGAAGTAATATACGCATTAAAACCTTATCTAAAAGATAATTCACGTATAGTGTGGGCAACAAAGGGATTGGAAGCAAAAACTGGTAATTTATTACAAGATGTTACTCGTCAAATTCTTGGTCCTTTTATTCCTTTAGCTGCAATATCAGGACCGACATTTGCTAAAGAGATAGCAGATGGTCTTCCTACAGCCATTGTACTCTCATCAACTGATATGAAGTTTACTAGAGATTTACAACAATTATTACATTGTAATAAAAACTTCCGCGTTTATAGCAATCCTGATCTTATTGGGGTACAACTAGGTGGAGTAGTAAAAAATATCATTGCAATTGGTGCTGGCATGTCTGATGGCATTGGTTTTGGATCAAATGCTAGAACTGCTCTTATAACTCGTGGTTTAACTGAAATGAGTCGTCTTGGAGTAGCATTAGGTGCAGATTCAATGACTTTTATGGGTATGTCTGGATTAGGAGATTTAGTATTAACATGTACAGACAACCGATCTCGTAATCGCCGTTTTGGCATAATGTTGGGACAAGGTCATACAATACAAGCAGCACAAGATAAAATTGGTCAAGTAATTGAAGGATATCGCAATACTAAAGAAGTAATAAAATTAGCAAAACGTTATAATATAGAAATGCCAATAACTGAGCAAGTTTATGAAGTTCTTTACTGTAAGAAAGATATTCATAAAGCAGCTATTACTCTATTAAATCGTGCTCAAAAAACAGAAAAAGAATAATTAATTATATAATTAGTATAATATTTATTAATTAAATAAATAAGTCTTAAGAAAAATAATAAATAACTAATATAGTAAAACATATTTTATGTAATTATAAAAAATTAAATAAATATAAAATATAGCACGTAATTATAATCTATATATATTGATATATAGTAATTTTATAATACAAAAAATAATAGTTAGTTTAATTATATTATTGTAGTATATTTAATATTATTATATTAACTTATGAAAATTATAAATTTATATAAGAATTTTATTTTACTAAAATTAATTACAATAGAGTAGATAGCACTTAATATTTTATTATTATGTTAATAGTTATTCTATAGTAAATACATAATATATTATTACTATTATAGTATAAAGATTTTATAAATTTACAATTATATTGTATAAGCGATTTATTATAATCACATAACTATAATAAATAGCTATTATATTTATAATATAAGATATATTTTTTGGTTGTATATTTGTTTATTATAAAATAAAGAATAAATATTAAATTAGCATTGTTATTAGTAAAATAATAGTTATTAAAAAATATATTTATATTTTGTAAATAGTTGATTAGACAGTACTAATATATAATACAATGATCACTATTTAATAATTTATAAAAAAGTAATTATTGATACTGATACTAAAATTATAGATAAATTTCTAATTAAATAAAATACTAAAAATCATGCTAGTTTCATTACTTAGTATTTAATGATACTTGATATTACTACTGATATAACTTTACGTATTATATTAAATATTTACAACATGATCTATGAATATAAAATAATAATTTTGTCAATATACAACACATAATTATATTTTATATATAAAAATATAATTTTTGAAAAAATAAATATTTAATCTTATTAAAAGATATATTTTTTATATTTAATTACTACAATTTTATAATATAACAAAAATATTAATGTAATTTTTTATATATACTTTATAGCAAATATAGTATATATATTATTAATAGAGTCATATAAACAAAGAATATTTATTATTTATTAGATAATCTAATATATAGCATCTATTACTAAAATAAAATAATTATAATTGAATAAATATTAAATTATTATGTTAATATATTTTAGTATATATAATAATACTATTATAGTATTATTTAAAATAATAAAATTAAACATTAATAATATTTTTAATTAATAAGATATATGCAGTATAAAAGTAAACAGAGTACTTATTGTGTATGTTATGATTTAAAGTGCATACTGTTTTGTATGTATTAATATACTTTATTCATAATAATAGATCAATATGTATTTATCATATCTATTTAAAAAAATAAGATAAATACATTATATTAATAACTTATAAATATTTTATATTTATTATTGAATTACTACTTAATTAATGTAAAAATAGTAAAATAATACATTTAAATTAATATAAGAATCATTTTATAATTATATAATTAATTATATTTTATTTAGTCTTTAAAAAATAATATTTAAAGAATATTATAGACTAATACTAAATTTATAAAATAAATAAATTATAAAAATAATAAGACACAATTAATATCATAATATTTTGATAAAAAAATTTATTTAATTATATATTAAAATACAATTGATTTTTCGTCAAAATAATATAAACAAATAAAACAGCAACATAATAATATTAATTGCAACAGTAATTAATAATTTTCAAAAAATAAATACGCTATCTAGCTAATACATATTGACTAACAAAAAAAATCTTACGGATCAAAAAATTTAGTATATAAAATAACACTTATAAATTATAGATATGGTATAAATGTAGCAATACTAAAGATAGTATATCACTAGTGTAATAATAAAATACATATTAATATTTTAAATATCTTATAATAATGCATTCATACTATCTTTTCTAAGTTTTATGTATGAAGTATCACTCTATATCTCTAAAACTTCGTAGCATTTATATTCAAATAATTTAAATATAGTATATTTGTGAAATACAATTACATAGAGCACGTAGTTATTAAGGTATGAGTTATGACAGTAATTAAAGAAATTCTCCACGCTTTATGGGCACAAGACTTTGTTGTACTGCACTCCCCAAAAATAATATGGGTTATCTATTTTATTTTATTCACTACACTTTTACTAGAAAATGGACTACTTCCAGTAGCATTTTTACCAGGTGACAGTCTATTGTTACTTGCAGGTGCATTAATAGCTAAAGGTATATTGCCTGTTTTTCCTACAATTAGTATATTAGTAATATCTTCTAGTATTGGTTGCTGGATGAGTTATATACAAGGACGATGGTTAGGAAATACTAAATTAATACAAAGTTGGCTTATACAACTACCCACACATTATCACCAACGTGCGCATTATTTGTTTTATAAACATGGTTTAATTGCATTATTCATTGGTCGTTTCTTAGCATTTATAAGAACTATATTACCTACTATTGCAGGATTATCAGGATTAAAAAATACACGTTTTCAAATATTTAACTGGTTAAGTTCTTTGTTATGGGTATGTTCAATGACAGGCATTGGTTTAGCTATTAGTTATATTCCTTTTGTAAAACGTCATGAAGATCAAATGATGACTTGTTTAATGATATTACCCATGGTTCTTCTAATCATTGGATTATTAGGAACTATTTTGGTAATAGTGCGTAATAATGTTAAATGATTTGTTCAATATAAGTATTTTTTATACCATATAATATATAACAAATTTATTCATAGCTATATAAATCTATGTCTGATTATGTGTATATTTAGAGTATTTGCTTATGTTTTTGTATATCAGATAATACAATAAATTTTTATAAGATAAAATATTATTTTATTGTAAAAAACGTAAAACTTATATATTATCTATTAATAAATAATATAAAACAATGTATTACAATAAATAACATATCTAAAAATTTTTACAAAAATGATTCATATATTTTATATTATTGTAAAAAAAGTTTAGTAAAACATACAATATAAAGAATAATAATTTATATAATTATGTATGTAATATTACGACAAACTTATTAAATGAATTTTTTTAAAAAATAATATTGCGATATAAGTTTTAACTTTTCTGAAAAAATTATTTTATTTTTATTTATTATTAATTATAAGGAATCTGTAAATCTTCTAAAGTTTTATAATTATACCATATTATATTTTAATTATTTAAAGTTAAAAGTATTATTGATGCATTCCTTGTTTTAGTAAGAAAAAATAGTAAATATTATTTTTTAATAATTAATAAACAAGTGAATAACTTATTGTATTATTAACAAGTAATTACTTTAAAATTTTTAGTTAAGGTATGAAGAATAAGTAAAAAGTATACTTATTTAAATATGTTAAGGATTATTATGAGTTATATCTAATATATAAATTACTAGAAATATGTATATATCTATAATTACTTTAATATTAATGGTTTAAAGTTATAGATATATAACTTATATACTAAAATATTATAATAATACTAAATATTAATTTAGCTAGTATCTTGAGTGATAAGATAATATTAATACTTAGACATTAGATGTTATAAAATATATTTAATGTAATGTTATGAAAATTTTTTAAACATAAATAAAATTCATGTAAATAAAAGTACACGATAATATTCAGAATAAATTATAACAACTATAATAATGATTATATAATACTTTTTAAAAGTTAAAAATTTATATTTTTTATAAAGCAATTAAAGAAAAATATTTTTTATTTAACAAATAAATTTTTTAATAAAACTATTAATTATTAAATAATACATAATAAATAATATTAAATATTATTAAACTACTCAATTTTTCATAAAAATATTATCATATAATATAATATAAAATATTTTTATTATAAATCAATGTTTATAAACAAAATTTGTAGCCATAAATCAATAATAATTTTATATAACATTTAATATACAATATAAACTGAATTAAAAAATTAATAATAATATTTTTTTAATATAAAATGTATAATAAATTATAAAAAGATTATTTACATTACAAAATAAATAGATGTATTATATATATTTATATATCAATATATATTTAAATTATTTTTTATGAAAATACTTATTAAGTAATAAGATTTGAATTAAATGATTTATGTTATATATACTGTATTAAAATTTTTTTAATCTTAATTAATAAAACAAGATATATGTATATTATAACAAATACTAATATTATATATCTATAACTAATATTTACTATACTTAAAATAGTTTGAATATATATAAAAATAAATTTATTAATATATAATTATTAATATAAATATACTAGATATTATATAATATTTATGCTATGATGTTATGGTATAAATTATAGGCCCCTTAGCTCAGTGGTTAGAGCAAGCGACTCATAATCGCTTGGTCGCTGGTTCAAATCCAGCAGGGGTCACTAATTTTATACTTATAAAATATTAACTGTTTATTATCAAATAATTTATATATAAATTATAAAAGATAATATATTTTATTAGAAATATATTATTATATATAATATTAATTAGTTATTAATACAAACAATAATACGATTACGATTAATATTAATACTTATAAATAATAACACTTATTTTTGTTTATTCAAATCATGTGTAATACTATTATTATAGTAACTTATAATATCATGCTTATATTATAGGAAATAAAAATAAAAAATATTATTTAACTTGATTAACTTATGTATAAATATATAAGTAATTTAGTACACTCTAAAGCACTTTAAATAATATATAAAAAATATGCATATATTTATTATAACTATATAATAATTATTATAAACGTCATGCATAACATATATTATGTTATAAAATTCATTATATAGTATATATAAAATAATAATAACATTATAATTAATAACATATTATTCTTTAATAAAGCAAATATAATACAAAAACTATTTTACATTAAAAATAAAACATAAAATAGATATTTATGTTATAAGTTCTATATACTAAGATATATATAATATTTACTATTAAAATGTTCATTGTTAAATATATTAATATTTTATGCATAACTTAAAAATTGGGTAATATATTTATATATAATATTTAAAATATTATTCATTTAATCTCTCAAGCAAAGCAAGTAGTACACAATAATTAAATACTAAATATATTTATAAAATAATAAATTATATATTATTAATATTATTAAAACATCTTAAATAAAATAACTATAAAAATACAATTAAAGACAAAATTATGATATTAGTTTTATTTTGTAATAAATAAAATTAATGGTGTTATTGAATAATCTTAATAATTATATTACTTCATTATTAATGATACATAATTACATAAAAATATAAGATATGAAGAATATAAATTTTCTTGATTAAAATATAGATATGACACAGATACTTTAAGTAATATTATATATATAATCATCATATGATTAATAATCATATTTACTTAATAAATAACAATTGAATAAAATATTTTTTATTTTTAATAACAGTTAAATTTTTTAGTCTAAATAAAATTAGTATCATTAATTTTCTTAAATTATAAGAATGTACATGTATTTTTAGTTTTAAAAAATATAATATTCATTATATATATTAAATAATAACTATAAATATTAACTGCATTATGAATAATTCATTTTCTTAATAAGCCGATAATACATGTACAATAGCAAAATCACTATAAATATGCTAAAAGTATAAAATACTACTAATTGAAATATTACTAGTAATATTTATTACTAGAGTATAAATAATTCCTCTTATAATAATACCAAAAAGATATTTATGTCTAATATGTATTAAATCACACAAACAATAAATTACTTCTAATAAAAATTAAACAATTATATACAATAATATAATTATTTATGTCTAGATTAACATTTTAATTAATATCTATTATAAATATTATTAAATTGTTTAATACACTATACAAGATATAATCATAATTAAAGTAATTATCATATAAAAACTAATAATACCTATAAACAACAATCTTATAATATTATCTATATTGAGTAAAATTACTATATTTCATAATAAAGATAATTATTAAATTTATAATAAAAATATCGTATTTAATAATATTAATAGCCTTATTATCAATATAAAAATAATAAAATTCTATAAACTTATTCTACTTTACTATCTTACTTTTATTGTGTAGTATATTTTTTCTTAAAAAAAGATTATCATTGATAAATATTTGTAATCAATGATCATGATCAATTAATTGAATTTTAGTTAAATGCTTGTCTAACATATTATTATATTTTTATATTATTTTTTGGTAAGAGTTTGTATATATAAATATATTTACGTTAGATAATTTTTTAATGACATAAATTTATATTTACATTTGTATAATGATCTGAATACTAGATAATAAAATATTATAACTAATTTATAAATTATGATACTCTTATTAAGAGTAACAAGTATGCTATGTATTAGCAATACATTCAATAAAATACTTATTGTAATGATATATAACTAATTATCTGATATCTTGTTGCTATCAAGAATGAGAAATTAATTTAGAGTGAATAAGTTATATACGATATGACTAGTAGTAAAAATTTATATTATATATTATAATATCAAAATAGTTTATTGGTCATGTACTGAATTAATCTTAATAAATATTAGACATGTAATAATGATAATACAATATTAAAATAATTCTAACTAAATTCATTAGATTTATTAATTAAATGAATAAAAATAAAATTATTTTATACATTTAAAAGAAAATAATTTTTAATTATAGTATAACGTAAAATACTAGTAATACTTACTAGTACTTAAGTAAAGACTATAAATTCTATAAAATACTTGCCAACTCGTAAGGTAATGAATACTTTTTAATAAAATTATTTACTACATTTTAATTTTATAAATAATTTTTTGCTACATAACATAAAATATTCAGACTAATTATTACTTTAATGTAACAAATAAATATTATATAATTGATATTTACTGTTTGAATATTGATATTCAAAGATCGTTATCTAAACAATAAAAATTACTAATACTTTTATAGAATTACTAAAATTTATAAAAAATGAAATTAATTTTATTAAGTAAGGTTTAAATATTAAAACAATTATTAATAATAAAATATTATGTTGTATTAATTCAAGTCACACAATAATATAATAATATAAATTAATTATTGTGCATTAATTTATATTATTAATTATTGATAATTTACTTAAATAAGTCAATCATATAATGTAAACAATTATATTTATTTATAATATGATTATATCATAGATATAAAAAATTACTGAAGAGTATAAAATATTTGGTAATAATCTGCAAGGTGTATAAAATACAAATTATTAGACAATTATTACTAATAAATATTTTATACATAAATTATATAATTAAATAAGATACAATCAATTATATTGAATTATTGTACATTCTTCAATATGTTATTATAGTAAATAATAGAAGTGATACTAACTTAATAAGTTATTAAGATTTTTAATATATTTATTTCTTTAATTTAATAATTTAAAATAATATTTTTTGTTATTTTAATATATACTATTTATTTGAGTTTAAATAATATACAAATACTAAAATAATTAAGTTTTGCTATGTATATAAAAATATTCTTATTGAAATCATACGCATTACATTTATTTAAATATATAGTTTCATAAAAATTCAAATCATATAAATATTTTTATTAAAGATGTAATCTTTTAATTACAAGGAAAAATAAAATATATTTAGACGCTTGACACATATTTATAAACTTGCATATGTTTAGTATTAGAGTATTATTTATTTCATATACTTATAATAGTTGAAATATCATTTTTTATCATTACACATATATAATCATATATTTACTAGGTACTTATTAAACCAACTTTTAATATCTACATTATCTTAAAAATATATTAATATAATTTGATACGACAATATTTTTTCAAAAGTATATTTTTAAAAAATACTAAGCATATTAAGTATATTGAGCATAATATTAGTAGACTTAATATGCCATTCTTAGAGTTAATTCTAAGAATATAATTTTTTTAGATAAAATAGGCAATTATTCTTTATTTTTAAAAATTATTTAATAGAGTAATATTATACTTTGAATAATTAAAATTTATTGTAAAAATAAATTATTTTGATAAAGCTAACTATCTAATAAGATTTATTAATTTAAATGTTATTATAACTATAATAGTTACTAAATAGATTACATTAATACAACATTTATCTATCTATGTTTACTATTAATAATACCTATATTATATATTAGCAATAACCGTAGTTCATAAGTCGATCATAGCGAATATTTAATAATTCTTTAGTTTCAAGTATATCTAGATTTTTTAAATCAGTTAATAATTGTTCTTTTAAAGAAATAGCCATTTGAGGAAAATCACGATGTGCACCACCTAAAGGTTCTAATATAATAGAATCGATAAGATTAAGCTCTTTTAAACATTTTGCTGTAATACACATTGCATCCGCAGCTAATGGAGCTTTATCAGCGTTTTTCCATAAAATTGCAGCACAACCTTCTGGAGAAATAACCGAATATGTACTATATTGAAGCATATTTATTTTATCACCTACCCCAATTGCTAATGCACCACCTGAACCACCTTCACCTATTACTGTACAGATAATTGGAACAGCTAAGCCAGACATTTCACGTAGATTGCGAGCAATAGCTTCAGATTGGCCACGTTCTTCAGCTCCTACACCTGGATATGCTCCTGGAGTATCAATAAAGGTAATTATTGGTAATTTAAAACGCTCTGCCATTTCCATGAGACGCAGTGCCTTACGGTATCCTTCCGGGGCTGGCATGCCAAAATTACGAAGTACTTTTTCTTTTGTTGCGCGACCTTTCTGATGACCAATAATCATCACAGAGCGACCGTTTAAGCGAGCTATACCACCAATAATAGCTTTATCATTAGCATATACACGATCACCTGCTAACTCATCAAAATCAGTAAAAATTTGTTTAATATAATTAAGTGTATAAGGACGCAATGGATGACGTGCTAATTGTGCAATTTGCCAAGCACTTAAATTAGAAAATATTTTACGGGTTAGTTCAAGACTTTTAATACGTAAGCGCTGTATCTCTTCATCAAGATTGAGATTTATTGTTGTATCTTGCAGATTTATTGACATCAATAAGTTAATTTTTTCTTCTAATTCTACAATAGGATGTTCAAAATCTAGACTCATAGTATTCCTATATTAATCAAATTCAAGTTCAACATTTTCATTGCCCACAAGAGTACGTAGATCGATTAATAAGTTTTCTGTAGGGGTTACTTGCCATGCTATACCATATTTTAATTTAATACGTGTATTATTACGTTGATAATATAAATCTACTGGAAGACTACCTGAATGGTATGACGCTAATAAATCACGGAGACGATTTAATATTTGATTATAATTTTGTTTATCTGTTAATAAAATAGAAAGTTTACGTGCATATTTTTTACGTGCTTCATTAATATCCATCAGCTCATGTGCAATCATTTTCATCCCATCACTAAAATTATTCAAGCTAACTTGTCCACTAATTATTAAAATATGATCTTTTTTAAGTAAATATTGATATTTATTTAAAATATCAGTAAATAAAATAACTTCTAAACGTCCAGAGCGATCATCTAATGTACACATTCCAATACGATTACCTCGTTTAGTAGTCGTTACTTTAGCAGTTATTACAAAACCAACAACAGTTGTTATTTTACCTCTTTCTGTAGGATGTACATCTTTTAGTTGTATACCACCAGAATATTTTTTAATTTCTTTAAAGTACTGATTAATAGGATGACCAGTTAAATACAAACCTAATGTCTCGCGTTCGCCATTTAATACAATTTGAGCAGGCCATGGTACAATGTTATTATAAGAATCTTTAACTTGTTCAGGAACTTTATTTAAAGCACCAAACATATCTATTTGACCCAAAGATTCAGCTTTAGCATTCTGACTAGAAGTTTTTAATGCACTATTTAAAGAGTGCATTAATGCTGCTCTATGAGGACCTAAACTATCAAATGCTCCAGACATAATTAATTTTTCGAGCATACGCTTATTTATTTTTTTATTATCTGTTCTAGCGCATAAATCAAATATTTCTTTAAAATGACCACCTTTATTACGAGCATTTATAATAGTTTCAATTGATCCTGCACCAACACCTTTAATTGCACCAATACCATAAACAATTTCATTATTATCATTAACATGAAAATAATACTCTCCACTATTAATATCAGGAGGTAATACTTTAAGACCCATAAGACAACATTCATTTATTAAACTAACTATTTTTTCAGTATTATCTATATCTGCCGTCATAACTGCTGCCATAAATTCAGCTGGATAATGCGATTTCAACCATAAAGTTTGATATGAAACCAATGCATATGCTGCAGAGTGAGATTTATTAAATCCATAACCAGCAAATTTTTCTACTAAATCAAATATCTTCATTGATAAAGTGCCACTAATGCCCATTTGCTCCGCGCCTTTTTTAAAGAGTATACGTTGCTTAGCCATTTCTTTTGGCTGTTTCTTACCCATGGCACGGCGTAGCATATCAGCTCCACCTAGCGTATAACCAGATAAAACCTGCGCAATTTGCATAACTTGTTCTTGATATAAAATAATACCATAAGTTGGTTCCAATACAGGCTTTAGTAACGGATGTTGCCATTGAGCATCTGGATAAGAAACTTCTTCGCGCCGGTGCTTACGATTAATAAAATTATCAACCATTCCTGATTGCAAAGGACCAGGACGAAATAATGCTACTAATGCAATCATATCTTCAAAACAATCAGGCTTTAAGCGTTTAATTAAATCTTTCATACCACGTGATTCAAGTTGGAATACTGCTGTAGTTTCTGAGCGTTGTAACATGTTAAAACTTTTTTTATTATCTAGTGGTATAGCAGAAATATCAATTGCAACTTTACCTATTTTAGTTCGACGGACATTGATCATATGTACTGCACAATCTATAACTGTTAAAGTACGCAAACCTAAAAAATCAAACTTAACAAGCCCAACATATTCTACATCATTCTTATCAAACTGAGTTACTGGATTTTTACCATCAGAATCACAGTATAATGGTGCAAAATCTGTAATTTTTGTTGGTGCAATAACTACGCCACCAGCATGTTTACCAGCATTACGTGTTACTCCTTCAAGTTTACGTGCCATATCAATTAAAGTGCGAACATCCTCATCTTCTTTATATATTTCTGGTAATTGCTGTTCTATTTCAAAAGCTTTTGTAAGTGTAATACCTGGTTCTACAGGAATTAATTTTGATATACGATCGATAAATCCGTATGGATACCCTAAAACTCGACCAACATCACGTATTACTGCTTTAGCCGTCATAGTTCCAAAAGTAATAATCTGAGATACTTCATCACGACCATAAATTTCAGCTACATGATCAATTACTAAATCACGTTTTTCCATGCAAAAGTCAATATCAAAATCAGGCATTGATACACGCTCTGGATTCAAAAATCTTTCAAATAGTAAGTCAAATCTTAATGGATCTATATCAGTTATTTTCAATGAATATGCTACTAAGGAACCTGCACCGGAACCACGACCAGGACCTACTGGTACACCGTGATCTTTAGACCATTGAATAAATTCCATTACAATGAGAAAATAAGCTGAAAATCCCATTTGATTAATAACTGTTAGTTCATTTATAAGACGCTTATCATATTTTAGACGTTCTTTATCAAGAATGTCTTGATTAGGAAACAAAAATTTTAAACGTTTTTCCAAGCCATCTTTAGATTGATTAATTAAGAAATTTTCTGTTGACATTTTACCAGTAGGAAACAATGGTAAAAAATATTCACCCAAACGAATCGTTACATTACAACGCTTAGCAATTTCTACGCTATTCTCTAAACTTTCCGGTAAATCCGCGAAAAGATTGCACATTTCTTCTGTACTACGTATGTATTGTTGTGAACTATAATTTTGAGGACGTTTTTTATCATCTAAAGTAAAACTATTATGGATAGCTACACGTATTTCATGTGCATCGAAATCACTTGATTTTAAAAAACGAACATCATTAGTTGCAACGATTGCAAGATCATACTTTTTAGCTAGTGCTATTGCAAGTGTTATATAAAACTCTTCATTTGATCGACCAGTTCTAATTAATTCTAAATAATAGTTGTCGGCAAAATATGTTTGATAAAAATCAACACATTTATCCATTAATGTCTTATTATCACGTAATAATATTTTACCTATATCGCCTTTACAACCACCTGATAGTAAAATAATTCCTTGACGATATTTAACAAGTAAATCATAATCAATAATTGGGCCATTAGCTCCATATCCACGTTGATAGGCATGTGAGATTAGTAAAGTAAGATTTTTATATCCTATATTATTAGTAGCAAGAATTGTTAGTTGAGATAGCTCATTATTTAAAAATTTACTTTTGACTAGCACATCAGATCCAATTATTGGCTTAATGCCTACTCGATGTGCTAAATTATAAAATTTTACTAATCCACAAAGATTGGTATGATCAGTAATCGCAAAAGCTGGCATACCTAGATCAGCTACTGTCTGAACCAAATCATCAACTTTAGCTAATCCATCTATCATCGAATAATCACTATGAACGCGCAAATGTATAAAACGTGGTTCAGTCATAAAATTTATTACTCATATACAAGAGTTTACAGATCATATAATATTAAATTATTTTTCAAGACAGTTAAGTAAAATACGTTTTACTGGTTTAAAACTATAACGATGGTGTTTAGTTATCCCAAAATGTATTAAACACTGTAAATGTAAAGCTGTTGGATATCCTTTATTTTTTGCAAAGTTATATTCTGGAAATTGTTTATCTAAAGTGATCATTTCACGATCACGAGTAACTTTAGCTATAATAGATGCTGCGCTTATTTCTTGTACAAAGATGTCTCCTTTAACTATAGCTTGAGAAGCTATAGATAGTTGAGGTTTTTTATTGCCATCTATAAGTACGAAATTTGGTTCTATAGATAAACCCCAGATAGCTCTTTGCATAGCTAGCATAGTTGCATAAAAAATATTGAGTTTATCAATTTCTTGTGGTTCTGCACGTCCTATGCTCCAACTTATAGCATTATCAATAATTTTTTCATATAGCACATTACGTTTTATTTCGCTTAGTTTTTTTGAATCAGTTAAACCAATAATAGAATGAGCGGGATTCAGAATGACTGCTGCAGCTATTACTGGACCAACTAAAGCTCCCCGTCCTACTTCATCAACACCAGCTATATGATGTGCTAACGGATAGACAAATATATCATTCATTACATTAATACTCATTGCATTATATAATCCACTTTTTGATTAGCAATAATACGGCATCTGCAGCTTGTTCATCAGCATGACAACAAATACTTTGATGTAATTTTACTAAAGTATCTTGTAATAATTGAGTAGACTGTTTATCTTCAAATAATGGTAACAATGCAGCAGCTAATTTTTTAGGTTGGCAGTCATATTGTAATAACTCTTGTACTAATTTACGATGTGCAAGTAAATTAGGTAAAGAAATATATTTTGTTTTTACTAAACATTTAGCTAGCCAAAATGTAATAGGATGCATTCGATATCCAACAACCATTGGACATTTAGCCAACATGCATTCTAACGCAGCAGTTCCAGATGCTAATAATGCAGCATTACTTGCATACATAGCATCACGTACCTGTCCATCTAGTAGATGTACTTTTAAACTAGGTGCAACTTTAGCTTTAATTTTTTCAAACTGTTCGCGACGTTGTTTGTTGACTAAAGGTACAACTATTTCTAGTGTGGGGTATTTATCAAGTAAAATAATAGCTGTTTTTAGAAAATGAGTACTTAGCATTTTTACTTCAGAGCTACGACTTCCAGGTAATAAAGCTAGACATAAAGATTCAGGTGCAATGCCTAATATTTTACGAGAGGCTTGTTTGTTTGGATACAAAGGCATGCTATCTGCCATAGTATGTCCAATAAAACGACAAGGGATATGAAATTTATCATAAATTTTTTTTTCGAAAGGTAAAAATACTAACACTAAATTAGTTGCTTGGCCAATTTTTATGATACGTTTTTGACGCCATGCCCATACAGAAGGACTGACGTAATGAATTGTTCTAATACCAAATTGCTTTAAACGTCTTTCAAGTGTAATATTAAATTCAGGAGAATCAATACCGACAAAAACATCAGGTTTTAATTCAATAAATCTTTTGGTCAATTCACGACGTATTTTAAGTAAACGAGGCAAACGAGTACAAACCTCTATAATACCCATTACTGCTAGCTCTTCCATTTTAAACCATACTTCACATCCTGCATCTTGCATCAAAGGTCCTCCAATGCCTAAAAATCGAATATTAGGATAACGAATTTTTAAAGCACGAATTAAACCAGCACCAAGAATATCACCAGAACTTTCTCCAGCAACTAAACCTATAGTTAGTAAATTTGTATAATTCTTGGATAATACAGTATGATTAGTACCTTGGCATATATTCATAATTTAGCGAATAATCCCTCGTTTAGAACGCTCAAAGAAATCAATAAATAGTCGAACATCAGAGTATTTTTTAGCTAATTCAGTAATTTCTTTTTTAGCCTCTTCTAAAGGTTTACCACTACGATAGAGAATCTTATATACATTACGAATAGTGTGCAAAGATTCTGTATCAAAACCACGACGTCTGAGTCCTTTAGTATTGAGACCAAAGGGTCTAGCATGATTACCTTGCGCTATGAGATAAGGAGGTATGTCTTGAGCAACGCCGGAGCATCCACCTACCATAACATGTGCGCCAATAACACAAAATTGATGTACTGCAGTCATTCCACCTATGATAGTAAAATCATCAACTTTAACATGACCTCCTAATGTTACATTATTAGCAAAGATACAATAATTACCAATGACACAGTCATGTGCAATATGTACATTAATCATTAATAAATTATCACTACCTACTTTAGTGAGATTATCTCCTTGAGCAGTACCACGATGAATAGTAACATTCTCGCGAATACGGTTACGATCGCCTATTTCTACTCTAGTTGGTTCGTTAGCATATTTAAGATCTTGATTTACTTCACCAATAGAAGCAAATTGATATATTTCGTTATTACAGCCAATTTGAGTAATGCCATTAACGACAACATGAGATTTAAGCATAGTACCTTCATAGATTTTTACTTTCGAGCCAACATAGCAAAACGGACCAATATGAACACTGGCGTGAATGACTGCGCCATCCTCTACTATAGCACTGGGATGGATAAAGGCGGTGGAATCAATCACGTATTAGACCTCTCGGCTACGGGCACACATCATTGAAGCTTCACAAACAATTTTATTGTCAACTTTTGCAATACCATTAAAGCGAGCAACACCTCGTCTTTCTTTAAGAAATTCCACTTCTAAAATCATCTGATCACCTGGTTGAACAGGACGTTTGAAGCGAGCATTATCAATACCAGCAAAATAATATAATTCACCAGTTTCTAATTTACCAGAACTTTTAAATGCTAGAATACCCGTTGCTTGTGCCATAGCTTCTAGAATTAAAACACCCGGGAAAATAGGTTTACCAGGAAAATGACCTTGGAAAAAAGGTTCATTAAAAGTGACATTTTTTACTGCGCGCAAGAATGTGCCTTCTCCAAAATCAAGCACACGATCTACTAAAATAAACGGAAATCGATGCGGCAGTAACTCTAAAATTTCGGAAATATTGAGAGTATGAGTGTCAGTAGTCAAAATACTCTTCCTGTAAAAAACTAATTATCATCAACAACACGGTGATTATTTTAGATTATTAAAAATAATGTAATCCACCGCAAATCGTTTTATACCCATTTAAAGTAGGGTAAATGCTAGGAATTTGTATTACTGACAGTAAGCATAAAGTTAACTGTTTTAGCTATTATTAATCTTTTTTTCAACAACTATTAGACGTTTATTGAGTTCATCAATATGCATCACCAAGGATACTGTTCTATGCCATTTTTTATTTGGTAATAACGGAATGCCAGAGGAATAAATACCAGGTTTAGTTATAGGACGCATAACCATACTCATACCCGTTATGACAGTTTTATCACAAATCTCCATATGACCGTTAATAACACTTGCACCCCCAATTTGGCAATAACAACCAATCTTAAGACTACCAGCCATAATAACACCACCAGCAATAGCTGTATGTTCACCAATAATAACATTATGTGCAATATGACATTGATTATCGATGATAACGCCGTTACCGATAATAGTGTCATCTAAAGATCCACGATCAATAGTTGTACAGGCACCAATTTCTACATTATTACCAATACATACTGTTCCTAACTGAGGAATTTTTAACCATTTTCCATTATCATTAGCAAAACCAAAACCATCAGCACCAATTACTGATCCCGAATGAATTAAACAATATTCACCTATGTTAATATTATGATAAATAGTAACGTTAGACCATAAACGAGTTCCAGAACCAATTTTGGTAAATTTACCTATAACACAGCATGCTCCAATAATAATATTATTAGCTAATACTACTCCTTCTTCAATAACTGTATTTGCTCCAATAGAAATATTATTACCTAATTGGACTGTTGCATCAATAACCGCACTAGGAGCAATATTTTTTGCTGGATTTGGGGTAGTATCCATTATTTGCGTCATCAATGCATACGTTATATAAGGATTATTAACTACCAACGCAGCTGGTATTTTACAAAAAGATAAATCAGATTTTGTTAATACTACTGCTCCTGCGTTGCAATTATATAATTCTTCACGGTAACGACTATTGGATAAAAAAGTAATATGATGCGATTTTGCTGAATGCATAGAAGCAACGCCAGTGATGATAATATTACCATCACCATGGAGCTCTGCATTCAACTGCTGAGCAAGATCAGCTAATCGAATTGCAGTCATATTATACCTTACTTAACCTGTTTTAATACTTGTGCAGTGATATCATGGAAAGAGCCAGAATAAGCTACTGCATTTGCATCAAGAACTAAATCATATCCTTGATCTTTGGCAACATTACTAACAGCATTCTGAATACGAGTTAATAACTTATTATTTTCTTCTGCCTGACGACGATGATTATCCTGCTCAAAAGACTGTGCTTTTTGAAAAAAAGCATCACGTTGTGCTATAATATCTTTTTCCATTTTATTACGATCGTTATCTTTCATAATTGAACTATCATGCTGTAATTTTTGAATTTTAGACTGTAGCTCACGTTCTTGTTTTTGCAAATCAATTGTTCTGCTATGGAACTCTTGCTCTAATTGTTTGGCAATAGTTGCGCGTTGTGGTAATTGTTGAAAAATGCTAGATATTTTTACAATAGCAATCTTGCTATCAACTGTAGCTGTAACAGGAGATGCTAATGATATACCCACAATTGTTGCATATAACCAATTTTTCAAGTTATACTCCTTATTATCATTTATATATGTTAAAAATACGCATTTTACATAGTAAAATTACATAATTAATTCTTAATTCTTATAATCAAAACATCATAAGTACAACTTATATATTTTAGCACGATAATATATGTTATACTTTAATACAGTATCATATTACCAAGTTTTACCAATATTAAATTGAAATTGTTCCGTTGTATCACTGTTATCTTTCTTAATAGGCTGTGCATAAGAAAAAACTAATGGACCTAAAGGAGATATCCATTGTAGAGCAATACCAGCCGAAACACGAATATTACTTGGTTTGCTATAGTCTTTTTTATCAGGATAAGAATTTTTATCCCAATGTGTATCCCATACGGTACCAGCATCTATAAATATTGAAGTACGCAGGAAATTAGCATACTTTTCACCAAAAAATGGTGTTGGTGTAATAAGCTCCATAGTTGCTACTACCATTGCATTACCACCTATTGCATCGTCATATGATTTACTTTTATTTATATTAACTGGTGATTTTAAATATACTGCTTTAGGTCCAATATTATTGGATTGGAAACCACGTATTGAATTAGAACCGCCAGCATAAAAATTTTCATAAAACGGCATTTCTTTACCATTAAAACCATCACCATAGCTTATGCGTGAACGTCCCATAATAACCCAAGAATGATCTTTATTTAACGGAAAATAACTTTGACTATTAAAAGTAATCTTATAATATTCATTATCAGATCCTGGAATTGTTATTTTACTATTTAAATGATATTGTGTACCTTTAGTTGGAAATAAACCATGATTAATATTATTACGAAGAAATCCTAAAGACCATGTAAATTCATTAGCTTGATAGTTTGCTTTTTCTGTGTTGTTATTATTTTGTCCAACAGACTGTAAATAACGCCACATAGCAACTTGTGGCTGCATATCACGCAAAGAGTTGTGTATATAACTTAATCCTGTGCGTAATGAGTTATTTTCATTAATTGGAAATCCTAACATATTATCAATACCGTAACTACTATTTGTATAGTTAGATAATGCAGCATCATCAGCTTTAAAATCGTTATAGAAAACACGACCACCTAAGCTAACACCATCAATAGTAAAATATGGATCAGTCATAGATAACTCAGTATAAATCTGATAATTATTTTTTATACCACTTATACCAATAGTGTTACCAGTACCTAACCAATTTTCTTGTTGCACACTTACCTTAAAACTAACACCACTTTCGGTACCTACACCAATACCAAAATTAAAAGTTCCAGTATTACTCTCTTTTACTTTGTAAATCACATCAACTTGATCTATAGTGCCTAAAACAGGATATAGATCAAGATCTACTTTTGTAAAATAACCAGTACGATTTAGACGCTCTTTACCCTGATGTACTAATTCACTACTTAGCCATGTACCTTCCATTTGTCGTATTTCGCGACGTAAAACAGAATCTTTACTAGTTGTATTGCCATTAAAAATAATATTACGTACATAATAACGATTACCAGATTCTACATTGATATGTAACTTAATAGTTTTATCTATATTATTTATTTTATTATAAGTCTGTACTTGAGGGCGAGCATAACCATAGTTACCGAGTAATTGTTTAATATTATCTTCTATTGTGGTGACTATTGTACTATTATAAAATTCTCCAAATTTAATTTTAGTTAAAAGATTTATATCATTACTATAATTCGGTACATTATCACTTATTTCAACATCAGTAATTTTATACCTTACACCTTCAGTAATATTAATAGTGATATAAATACTTTTCTTATCTGGTGTTAAACTAACTTGTGTAGAATCTATATTAAAACACGCATAACCATGATCTAGATAAAATTTTCTTAAATTTTTAAGATCATCAGATAGTTTTTGTCTTTGATATATGCGGTTACCTATTAAATTCCACCAAGGAACACTATCACGTATCTGAAAAAGACTAATTAATTTAGCATAAGTAAATGCATGATTTCCTATAATATTAATTTGCTGAATTTGGGCAGATTGACCTTCAATAAATATCCATTTTAAATCAATACGATTACTTGATAACGGTGTTAATATAACTTTTACAGAAGCATTATATTTGCCAATGCTATAGTAAAAATCTTTCAAATCTTTTGTAATGTTAAAAAGAATAGTACGATTTAATACTTCACCTATTTGTATACCATAATCTTTAAGATTATTTTTTAATATATAACTTTTTATAGATTTATTGCCAGAAAAAGTAATATTTACAATTATTGGACACTCCTGAACCTGCACAATTAAATTATTACCATCACGTAAGACACGTACATCTTCAAAATTACCTGTTGCATATAATTTGCGAATAGTATTACTGATATCTTCGTCACTTACGGTATAGCCAGTGCGAATTGGTATATTCATTAAAGCTGCATCAACAGTTACTCGTTGTAAACCTTTAAAATAAATATTTTTTATTAAAATTTTATCTGAACCATATAAAGTAGTGCTGATAAAAAATAGCGATATTATAAATATTTTTTTGATCATCATTATTATTTATGCGTATTTCCTCATTTATATATCTCGTCATTAAAGATGTAAAAATAATTAAATAGTACAAGACCTCTATGAAAGGTACTATTATAATTAAACAGATGCGATCACTGAAGTATTGAACTAGCTTCAATACAGAGCTGCCTTTTATTTTTTAAATATTAATAATAGTAGATAGCCACCGTTAAGAACTGGAAGTAGGCATAAATTAATAACTTCTGAATGAATCTTTAAACATTAAATAATATACTTATTTTTTTATAATTAGCTAATATATTTATGTTCTGAGCAACAGGCAGTGATTAGATTAAATTATTTAGCTATATATTACACATTATATATGTTACCATTATTAATACAATAAAATATTCATTACATACTAAGTGTTATTATTAACTTTATACTGTGTTATAAAAAAATTCGTATTATTGGATATATTAATGCTATTTAGATAATATAATAACTGTAGGCAGTATATCTGAAAATACTTTAATTATATTTGTATTTTATACTATATTTATTTTTTAGTATTAACTATAAATAATAAATTTTTATAAAATTATACTATGCTCAAAATTTTTAATTATATTTTTCTCTAATTTATTTAGCAAGCATATTTTAAGTCTGCAACAAATAATTATAAATTATTCATTATATTATTACCTATTTGTAAACTAGCTTGTTGTCTTGTAGTTTTTCTATTACATTTAGTAATGAAATACTCTGTATATTTAGTGGTATTACGCTAAGTGTAACTATTAGATTTTTTTATTTACTTGAAATTACTAATGAGTTAAATGTAAATCTTTTTGTATATTGTCTTCATTACTAAATTTAATAATTTTAATCATAATTATTATTATATTTATTTTATTCATTAATATTAAATTAATTTAATCTAAATTAGATGTTACGGATATCTTTATGTATACCTGATTTTTATTCTTTATTATACCTTCTCGTGCATTTATGCTAAGGAAGAATTTTACTAATTACTACATAAATATTAGAATCCAATAACATAAATTAAATAATAGAGTATAATAATAAATAAGAATTTATTAATTAAACTGCGCTAACAATTATTACTTTTTATCATTTATTCTATGATTAAATTATTAATTAAGGTAATTCTACAATCATTTTTTAGCATTTTATGTATTTATCAAAAAATTATTATAGTAATAAGATACTCAATTTTTTACTATTGGTACATTGCTATAATGTTTTACAAAAGCTAAAAAAAATAGTTTATTTTACAATCGCACACAAGAAACATAAAATAATTATATTTGATATACTATAGTTACCAATCATGCCAGTAATTTTCAAAATATCTTACTCATAAAGTATTACATATGCATTACAATAATTAATAAAATATTAACATTATAAGACATACAAAAATTGGTACTGCAGCAGTTAAACTATCAATACGATCTAAAATACCACCATGCCCAGGAATTAAATGACTGCTGTCTTTAAGACCAGCTTCACGTTTAAACATACTTTCCGTCAAATCTCCTAATATAGAAGCCAACGATACAATAATTGAACAGAGTAATAAAGTAAAAGACGAAATAGGTAAAAGAGCGTACAAGTCAAACATCAAAGATACTATGAATGCAGTAGTTAATCCACCAATTAATCCTTCCCAAGTTTTTTCCAGAGACACTTGTGGAGATAATTTGTATTTGCCAAATAATCGACCAAATATATAAGCACCAGAATCTACACTCCATACTAATATGATAATATAGCACAACCACCATGATCCTTGATGATTATTAATCTCATATCCATAGTGACGTAGTACAATTATACTACTAAAAAAAGGAACAATAGTAACAGCACCAAAAATAATTTTTAATATACGAGATTTCTTCCACCAAGTTGCTGATCGTGGATAAAATAATACTAAAAAAAAAGCAATAATCCACCAAATAACTGCTATCCCTAATAAACTAATGATGATATGCATATTTAGATTAAATACATATATACTTAATAAAATTGTGACTAAGACTACACCACAAAAGATTGCGCCTAAAATACGATGTAAATTATTTTTTAATCCAACTATTTGTCCCCACTCCCAAGCAGCTAAGATACATATGATTAAATCAATAATAGCTAGATTAATCGGAGATAATAAAAATAGAGATGCAATAACAATTGGTACGAAAATAATAGTTGTTATAATACGCAATTTTAACAAAACATGCTCCTATGGCGTATTAATACCTCCGAAACGACGCTCGCGTTGTGCAAATGCATTAAGTGCACTTTCAAAAGTAAGTTCATCAAAATCTGGCCATAATACGTCCGTAAAATAAAATTCAGAATATGCAATTTGCCATAATAAAAAATTACTAACCCGGTGTTCTCCACCAGTACGAATTACTAGATCGACTGGAACAAGATCATATAAACAAACTTGCTTACTTAGCAAGTCTTCAGTAATATCTTCAGGTTGTAAAACATTAGTCTTAACTTGTGTAGCCAATATTTTTACACCCTGCATAATATCCCATCTCCCGCCATAATTAGCGGCAATATTTAATATAAGTCCATCATTATTTTTAGTTAATTCTTCAGAACGATGAATTTGATTCTGTAAGCAAGAGCTAAAACGGGCAAGATCTCCAATAATTTTTAAACGTACATTATGTTTATGTAAGCTTTTAACTTCGCCATCTAAGGCATGAACAAATAATTCCATAAGTGCGTTTACTTCCTGTACTGGTCTTTTCCAATTTTCACTGCTAAAAGCATATAGAGTTAAAACTTGAATACCATGTTGTACAGCAAAACGTATAGAACGACGTACTGATTTAACTCCAAATTTGTGACCAAAAACACGCATTTTACCTTGACGTTTTGCCCAACGACCATTACCATCCATAATTATAGCAACATGCTTGGGAACACAGAATATTTTATGAGTAATTGGCGATTGATTGGAAGACATAAGTATCATCAATTCCTTAAATCATAATATTTAAAAGAATTATCTACTAACTGAATTTGAACCATACGACATTACTTATTATTAACTAAATTAAATTTTAAATAATTAAACATTTATATGTAAATATATTAATTCGTTCATTACAGTGATCTTTAAAAGAGATACAATATAATTACATATTAAATTCAAATATATACATGTTATGATTTTCTAAACTTACAAAACACTGTTATTAAATTAAGAAAATGTAAATCACTACAATAGTAATACTGATTACCTGTATAATATAAAACACTAAAATTTATATATAAAATTTTGTGCATAATTTATTTGCAATGACTCGAGTTTGTCGGTCAATATCTATTACTTCTATTACAGTGTTTGGCTCACAGAAAGATAATCGTAATAGCACTTCTTGATTGACAGCTGCAATATCGATAAAACGGATATCTCCACGAAGAAAAGCATTAACAGAAATTTCATTTGCTGCATTTAGCATCGTAGTTGCTGCTTGTCCAGCACGAGAGGCATCTATAGCTAATTGTAGGCAAGGATATCTTTTTATATCTGGTTGTTCAAAAGTTAAAGAATCAATAGTATAAAAATCAATAGGTTTAATATTAGTTTTTAAAATATTTGGATACGTCATAGCATATGTAATTGGTATGCGCATATCAGGATGACTAAGTTGTGCTATCATACTGCCATCGTAATAACGCACTATAGAGTGAATAATAGATTGCGGATGAATAACTACTTCAATTTCATCTTCAGAAGCATTAAATAACCATTGAGCTTCAATATATTCAAGTCCTTTATTCATCATAGTGGCGGAATCAACAGATATCTTTTTGCCCATCGACCAATGAGGATGATTACAAGCTTGTTCTACTGTTATTTTTATAAAATCATTTATTGGTAAATTACGGAATGGACCACCAGAACCAGTAAGAACAATACTTGCAACTCCATTGACGTTGAGAGAAGAAAAACCCAAATTATGTTGAATGGATGGAGGCAGGCTACGAAAAATAGCACTATGCTCACTATCAATAGGTATCAGCTGAGCTTTACTATATTTTAATGCATCCATAAATATTCGACCACAGGTTACTAATGATTCTTTATTAGCTAATAGAACTCGCTTATTACTTTTTATAGCTGCCATTGTAGGCATAAGACCTGCTGCACCAACAATAGCTACCATCACTTGATCTACATCATCAAGAGAAGCTAATTCACATGCACTTTGTTCACCATAATTAACTTTAATATGGAAAATACCTTCATCATTTAGACGCCTTTGTAAAATCTTTGCAGTCTTTTTATCATTAACAGAGGCATAACGAGGAGAAAATTCAATACACTGTTGCACTAGCATATCAACATTTTTACCTGCGACTAATGCTGCTATTTTAAAATTATTAGAATTTGTACGCACTACATCTAACGTGTTAATACCAATAGATCCAGTAGAACCAAGAATAGTTAGTTGCTTCATTATAGCCTTTCACTCACTATATAACATAGGTAATATACTCATATAAAATAAGACTAAAAATATTTTTAATTATTAGTCAATCTTTAGCAATTATTTTATATTTTGAATATTATAATATATACAGAAATCTTAGAAATTTTTTATTGCTTAAAGAAACAATAAAAATTAAATTTTCATTAAATCTTTTTCTTTATCAGATAAGGCATTATCAATATTTTTAATCATACTATTAGTCATTTTTTGTACTTCATCTTGCAATTTATGTTCTTCGTCTTCATTAATTTTTTTATCTTTTAATAAATTTTTTACCTTATCATTACAATCACGACGTACATTGCGTACAGAAACTTTGCTTTGCTCTGCTTCCACACGAATTAATTTAATTAATTCTTTACGACGTTCTTCAGTTAAAGGAGGTAAAGGTATACGAATCACTTTACCTGCAGATATTGGATTCAGACCTAAGTTAGACTTAATAATTGCTTTTTCTACTGCGGCAGAATAAGAATGATCAAATACAGTGATTGCTAGTGTTCGCGAGTCTTCAGCAATAATACTAGCGATTTGATTCAAAGGAGTAGAAGAGCCATAATATTCTATAGATATGGAATCAAGTAAATTAGGATGAGCGCATCCAGTACGAATTTTTTTAATATTTGATCTAAATACTTCGGTGCATTTATGCATACGGATTTCAGTATTTTCTTTGATTTTTTCAATCACTTTAAAATCCTTGAATAATTATTAAAGTTAATAATTTATTTTTTAATAATTTTGTATTTTAAATACAACATTATTAATACTATAATTATAATATAAAGTTTATAAAATAGATAATTAACAATTTTTATATATTAAAATTTCTTTCTTTCTAATAAAGTAATTATAATAATTGTAACTAATAACATATTAATTACAAATTAAAGTTCCTTCTTTTTGACCCATGACAATACGACGTAAAATACCAGGCTTGTTTATATTAAAAACACGAATAGGTAAGTTATGATCACGAGCTAAAATAAAAGCTGCTAAATCCATGACTTTTAGTTCTTTTTTTAAAACATATGCATAGGTTATCTGGTGTAACAATTTTGCATCTATATTAATTATAGGATCAGATGAGTATATACCATCAACTTTAGTGCCTTTCAGTATGATATCAGCTTCTATTTCTATACCACGTAAAGAAGCTGCAGAATCGGTTGTAAAGAATGGATTACCTGTACCAACAGAAAAAATGACTACACAATTATTACGTAATAAACTCATCGCTTTTATCCAATTATAATGATCACACATACTATTTAGTGGAATCGTCGACATCAGTCGCGCATTAACAGAATTGCGTTGTAATGCATCACGTATTGCTAGTCCATTCATTATAGTTGCAAGCATACCAATATGATCACAAACTACACGATTCATACCAGCTTGTGCTAAAATAGCACCACGACATAAATTGCCTCCTCCAATTACAATACCTACTTGAATATTTAATTTAATAAGATCTTGTATTTCTTTGACAATATGATCTAGTGCATTGACATCAATACCATATTTTTGTACACCTTGTAAAAATTCACCACTAAGCTTAAGTAGAATACGCTGATATAAAGGTTTAGAGTTCATTATTATAATAATGTATCCTAAGTAATAATAGATAAATAATATGAGAAATTTTAATATAAAAGATATTTATTTATTAATTTTATTGTATTTATTTTAATTAATACAATACTTTTAGTTATTAAAACACTTATATATCAAACTTTTAAGTTTTATTTTTTAAATCTTCACCTACTTCAAAGCGGATAAAATCAGTGACAACAGTATTGTATTCTTTAAGTAATTGCCCAACAGTTTTATTAGGATCCATTACAAAATCTTGACAAATAAGAGAAATTGAATTAGTAAATTTTTTCATACGCCCTCTAACAATAATTTGTGCTATTGCTGCTGTTTTACCGGAATTCATAGCAATATCCATCTGAACTTGATACTCTTTTTCTAGTAATTTAGTAGATATGTCTTCTGGTTTAATAAATTCTGGATTACTTGCAGCAATATGCATTGCTAATTGCTTGGCGAATTGTTTATCAGAGCCTTTAGTAGCAATTAATACACCAATACGAGAACCATGCAAATAACTAGTTAAAATATCCCCTGTTAAAATAAAAAAACGACGAATGTTAATATTTTCACCCATTTTGACAACTAATGATATACGTTCTTCTTCAAATCTTATTTTCAACATATCAATATTATTGATATTTTCTGTAATAGCAGTATTAAGAATTTTTTCAGAAAATGCTTTAAAATAATTATCTTTAGCGACAAAGTCAGTTTGACAATTAACTTCCAGAATTACACCGTAGTTATCTACTATTTTTGTTTGAATTATACCTTCAGTAGTTATGTTATTAGCTTTTTTTGCTGCTTTTATTGATCCAGATTTACGCATATTTTCTATTGCTAACTCAATATCTCCTTGGGCTTGGATAAGTGCTTTTTTGCAATCCATCATGCCAGCAGAAGTACGTTGACGCAATTCTTTTATCAAGGTAGATGTTACTTCAATCATTGTCTATTCCTCTAGATGCTTATTCTAAATAAGAAAATATTATAGTAATAAAATCTTTTAAAGATTAAATTAATAGTATTATAAAAAGTAAGCATTACAAATTTATTAAGATAATGGATATACAATTTATATCTATATCTTTGTGAACTAAATTATTTTTTATTGATAAATTTATTTAAAATAATTATATAAAAATATTATAAATATTATTTAATCATTTACAGTATTCAATAAAATTGCATAATATTAATATAGTTACTAATAAAATATATTGTATTATCTTAGCTAATAAGATGTACATTATTCATATTACTATTAAAAAATAATATTTAGATTACTAATTATTTTATATATTAATTAGTTTATTAAAACTCAATGGAATGTAATAGTTATTACTGTATAATAAATATTTCTTATTAAAATTATTCTTATTAAGAATAATATTTTTAATATATTATTGCTGATGATTACTAAGATTACTGAGTACGTTATAAATATAATTGTTTAGCAATTATCATGACTAATAATAGTAAGACATAATTTTTTAAATAATCCAATATATATAATATTTTTATAATTAATATATTTTTAATAAATTATTAATAACAAAAAATATTGTATATATACAATATTTTTTGTTCAAAAATATAATATTTGTAAGGATAAATTAAATAAATATACTTATTTCTAATAAAATAATTTACTTTTAATAATATGTAATTAGTAATTCTTTATGATTAATAATATAATAAATTTTTATCTTATGTTAGTATTATATATAACATATTATATAATATATTTTATATTGTATGTTATAGATTGTAATATACAGAATACTATTCTGTATATTACATAAAATATAAATTAAGATATTATAAATTATATTATGTTTGAAAATATAAATTATATATTATTTATGATAAGTCATTAATGATACATAGCATATTTAATATATGATTAAATATTTAAAATAATATTTAATATACATACTAATATTTTTTAATAAAAATTATTTTTTAATATTTAATCAAGTTATGTTAGAAATATAACAATATATATTATTTTATATAACAAAATAATTAATAGATAAAACAAAATAATAAAAAAATTTTATATTTATATCTTGTACTACCTATAAATATATTTGCAATAACTTATAACACTTTACACAAAAATATAATATATTAATTAAATTAAATAATTATTTAACTTCTATAAAATTTTCGTTTACCTGTGATATTAATGGCTGTATACGACCTTCACGTACTGTTGTAGATACAGCATTTAAATACAAATTAATTGCACGAGTTGCATCATCATTTCCAGGAATAACAAAATCAACACCATCTGGATTAGAGTTGGTATCAACAATAGAAAAAACTGGAATACCTAGATTATTTGCTTCTTTAATTGCTATATGCTCATGGTCTGCATCAATTACAAAAAGAGCATCTGGTAAACCGCCCATATCTTTAATTCCACCTAAACTATTTTCTAATTTAGCAAGCTCACGAGCACGTATTAGCGCTTCTTTTTTAGTTAGTTTTTCAAATGTTCCATCCTGAGATTGTATTTCTAAGTCTTTTAATCTTCGAATACTCTGACGAACTGTTTTCCAATTAGTCAACATACCACCTAACCAACGATGATTTACAAAAAATTGGTCACAATTATTAGCAGCTTCTTTTACTGCTACGCTTGCAGCACGTTTTGTACCAACAAATAATATTTTACCTTTACGAATAGAGATTTTTTTTAATTGAGATAAAGCTTCATTAAACATCGGAACAGTCTTTTCGAGATTAATGATATGAACCTTATTATGTGCACCGAAACCAAAGAATATAAAAGGCTTCATTTTAGGATTCCAGTAACGGGGCTGATGACCAAAATGTACGCCAGCTTTAAGCATGTCACGCATGGAAACAGTTGCCATAAATAAACCTCTATAATTAATATTTCATATATTTATTAACCTAGTATAAAGTCATTTTTCTTAAAAACTAGGGTAATAATGAAAGAACGATAACTATATACTAATATGTAGTTTGATTTTATATATTAAAATTATAAATACATATAATATGAATTGATGCATGAGTATATCAAATTTTTTAAAGATATATTGCAAAATTCAGTATTATTTATACTATAAATCAATTATATACTCAATCTTTTTATAACAAATAACAATAATCTATAAACTTTAGAGATAGTTATAAACTAATAAGTAATCTTAATAGATTATTATCATTGTAATCATATATAATACAAGTGGAAATATATTAATGGCAATTGCAATAAAAACACCTGAACAAATAGCAAAAATGCGAGTTTCTGGAAAACTGGCTGCAGAAATTTTAACAATTATTAAACCATACGTTATTATTGGCGTAAGTACTAATGAATTAGATCGTATTTGTGCTAATTATATTACCCAGAAACAGAAAGCGATATCTGCTTGTTTAGGATATCATGGATACCCTAAATCAATATGCATATCTGTTAATGAAGTAGTTTGTCATGGAATTCCTAATGATAAAAAAATATTAAAAAATGGTGATATCGTTAATATTGATGTCACTATTATTAAGGACGGATGGCATGGCGATACATCCAAAATGTTTATAGTTGGTAAGCCAACTATTTTAGGAAAAAGACTATGTTTTATAACACTACAAAGTTTATATTTAGCTATTAAAATGGTTAAGCCTAATATTCGTCTGTACACTATAGGTGCTGCAATCCAAAAATTTATTGAAGCTCATGGTTTTTCTGTTGTACGTGAATATTGTGGTCATGGTATTGGTAAAATGTTTCATGAAGAACCTAAAGTTCTTCATTATCATACCGATGATGGAGGAGTATTACTGCAAGAAGGTATGGTTTTTACTATTGAGCCTATGGTAAATGTTGGTCATTACGGCATTCGTATTATGAAAGATGGATGGACAGTCAAAACTAAAGATCGTAGTTTATCTGCGCAATATGAACATACTATTGTAGTAACAAATAATGGCTGTGAAATTTTAACTCTACGTGAAGAAGAGAGAGATATCCCAAGAATTATTATTCATAATAAAATATAAGTTAATTTATTATTAAATAATATATATTATTATATGTATCTAATTACAGATATTACTGTAACTCTTTTTATAAATGTAAAATCTAGATAATATAATAAATTTATATTTTTTAATAGCGATTGAGACTGAACCATAGGATTATGATTGATATTTTTTGAAAGTATTTTTATTAATGTATATTAATTACTTAATTATAATATATTTATTATAAATATTATTTTTAGCAATTTGATAATACTTATTATTGAAATAATAAACAATAAAAATTAATAATTAATTTATTGGTTATATTTTTACTATAGAAACACTAATTAATATAAATAAGCAATAATATATATAAAAAATATTTTTTATAATTTATTTTGAGAGCACTATAAATAATAGAGATAATATTACAATATATTGAAAATATTTAGTTATTTAATTAATAAGATAATATTTTTATTATATATTGTATATATTTATAAAAATAAACAGAAAAATAATTAATCAATTATTAGTTCTGTCTTAAAAAAAGTTTTATGAATAAATTGATAATACTTTACAAAGTAAAAAATTAATTACATGTAATGTATTTAACAAAACAATATTTTATTAGTTAATAATATAAAATATTTGATTATAAATTAATAATTCTCATTTACAATATATAAAACTTATGATAAGTTAATAACTTATAGTAAATATAAAATATTAAAAACATTTAATAAATATATTTATTATAACTTTTAAGAAGTTAAAAAATTTTTATTAATATAAGATATTTAAAGTATTTAATTGTCATCTTATTTATATATTAGCTTGAAATTAAATTTTTTTAATAGTGCAGTACCCGCATATTATAAGGTTATTTATGCATAATTTTATTCCAAATCATAAATATAAAATTATTGGTTTTTCGCCTTTAATTAATCCTGTATATCGTCAGAAATTACTTTCTATGGGTTTTTTACCAGGTTCTCCTTTTAGTGTAGTAAGAATAGCTCCTTTGGGTGATCCTATTGAAGTAAAATCACGTCATACTAATCTTATTCTACGCAAGAAAGACTTAGAATTACTGACAATAGAGCTCATGACAGTCATCAATGCAACTCAGCATAATATATAATAACCTTGGATATTAAAAATGACAACTTATGTCTTAAGATATCTTGTTACTATTATTTTAGATCATTAATAGTAATTAATAATTAGTACTCTATAAGATTTATTACGTTTTTATATATTGCAAGATCTTTTTATAAAAAATTTATTATGAAACAACTAACAATTGGGTTAATTGGTAATCCAAACTCAGGTAAAACTACGTTATTTAATCAATTAACAGGATCCCATCAAAGAGTTGGGAATTGGGCTGGAGTTACAGTAGAACGTAAAGAAGGTTACTTTTTTACAGAGAATAATCACATTAAACTAGTGGATCTTCCTGGTATTTATTCTTTAACAACTATTTCAGAGCAAACATCGTTAGATGAGCAAATCACCTGTAATTATATTTTAAATGGTAATACAGATTTAATTATCAATGTAGTTGATGCTTCTAATCTTGAACGTAACCTATACTTAACATTGCAAATACTTGAGCCTAATATTCCATGTATTATAGCACTGAATATGATAGATATCGCTAATAAACAAAACATTATAATTGATATTAACCGTCTTTCTAAGATTCTTAATTGTCCGGTGATTCCTTTAATATCAACTCGGGCTAGTGGAATAAATGAACTAAAAAAAGCTATTGATATACCATTAAAATACACCATGAAAAAATTAGTTGAATATCCGCTAATATTACTATTACAGATAAATCGTTTATCTAAAGAAATGTCAGATAATTTAAGCATACAGCAACGCCGTTGGTTAGCATTTCAATTACTTGAGGGTAATATCTATAGTTTAACAAATATAAGCCATGCACTAAAAATATTGCCTCAAATAAAAAAAATTTTAATAAACAAATTACATGAAGATCCTGCGTTAATTATTGCTAACTCTCGCTATAAATTTATTACAGATATTTGCGATACTGTAAGTAATACAAAAACAGTAATACATCATATTGTTACAGAAAAGCTAGATTGTATTATTCTTCATCGCTGGATGGGGATCCCTATTTTTTTATTCGTTATGTATATAATGTTTTTTTTAGCAATAAATGTTGGTGGCGCTTTACAACCTTTTTTTGATATAAGTTCTATCACTATTTTTATTCAAGGTATTCAATGGCTTGGGTATACTTTGCATTTTCCTGAATGGTTAACTATTTTTCTTGTGCAGAGTGGAGGTGGTGTCAATACAATATTATCTATGGTACCTCAAATAAGCATAATGTATTTGTCACTTTCTTTTCTTGAAGATTCTGGTTACATGGCTAGAGCAGCCTTCGTTGTTGATCGTGTGATGCAAACATTAGGTTTACCTGGAAAATCATTTGTTCCTTTGATAGTAGGTTTTGGATGTAACGTACCTGCAGTAATGAGTGCACGTACTTTAGACGCACCACGTGAACGTCTTATAACTGTACTTATGGTGCCATTTATATCTTGTGGTGCTCGTTTAGTGATATTTGCTATTTTTTCTACAGCGTTTTTTGGGCAAGGTAAAGCATTAGCAGTATTTTCTTTGTATATACTTGGTATTATCATGGCTATTGTTACAGGTATAATACTAAAATACACTATTATGCGCGGAGAAGCATCGCCTTTTATTATGGAGTTACCAGCATATCATGTGCCATATATAAAAAATTTATTACTACAAACCTGGGTACGCTTAAAGAGTTTTATATTACGTGCAGGTAAAGTTATAGTGATAGCAAATATATTAATTGGTACTTTAAATAGTTTTTCTTTTAGCGGTAAGCCTATAAACTTTATTAATGATTCTGCACTTGCTTCGATTAGTAAAGTTATCACGCCAGTATTACAACCTATTGGCATTCACCATGATAATTGGCAAGCTACTGTAGGACTAATTACGGGTGCTATAGCAAAAGAAGTAGTGATTAGTACTTTAAATACATTATATACTGTAGAACAAATTAATAAAATACATTTTAATCCAGAAACATATAATTTAATTAAAGGTTTAAAAGAAGCTGTTAATCAAACATGGCAAAATCTTTATAAGATTTTTCATCTAACATTATTTGTTAACCCTATCAAAAACAATCCAAGTGAGATGTCATCCATTTCTATTAGTATTATGAGTAATAAATTTATTAGTATGAGTGCTGCTTATGCCTATCTTATTTTCGTTCTTTTATATGTTCCTTGTATATCAGTTATGGGAGCAATAGCTAGAGAAAGTAATTATAATTGGATGGTATTTTCTATTTTATGGAGTTTAAATATTGCATATTCATTAGCTACTATATTTTATCAAGTAACTAATTTTTTGTATGATCCTCAATATAGTGCTATAACTATTACTCTTGTTATTATATTTAATATATTACTATTCATTGCTTTACGTCATTCAAAAAAGCGTTTTAACATAAAATTAATTAATGATTATATTAATAGTAACTGTAGTAATTATGTTAATAAATAATGTATAATGATTTAATCATTATTATATATTTCAGTATATAATACTACTCTAAAATATATAAAATACTATTTCATTACACAATGACATTATTTAAATAACCTTGTTTTATAGCAAAAAATGCGCTAACTATAATCATAGTATAACTCAACATAATAAAAAATAAATTTTTTAAAAAATTAATGGTATTAAATAATAATTATATAAACGATTCTTATTAAGAATAATTACTACAAGTAGTAAACAATGTAAAACAGTACTGCATATAAATAAAAGATTAATTTTTAATAACTTTAAAAATTAATGATTTTTCATTAAGTCATAAGTAGTAGTATATTCTTATATGATTTTCTTCTAAAATAAATAGTATTATACTATAAATGTTTTTTAAGATATTTATTACTTTTATTGATGTATATAAAAAATATTTTATTTATTGTCTTATAAAAAATACAACAAATATCTTTAACTTTTTAAGTTACTATATATTATATATTCATAATATTTTATATTATCGTTATTTATGTTAAATTAATTCAAATAATATAGACTTTACAAGTCTAATAACCTAATCATCTCTATTTCATTAATTACTGTAATACCTATTTTTATAGCTTGAGATAATTTTATTTTTCCTGGTTCGTCACCCATAATAACTAGATCAGTTTTCTTAGATACACTATTATTTACATTAGCACCTAAAGTTACCAAAATATTTTTTATGTTATCACGCGACATTAAATGTAACGATCCTGTTAAAACGATATTTTTTCCTGTGAAATAATTATTAATTTTTGTATGAGTATTGATTGGCGAAGAAGACCAATAAATACCAATATCAGTACCAATTAATTCTTTAATTACTTTTTTATTTTGTTCTTTACTAAAAAAATGATGAACCTGTTTTGCTACCATTGAACCTACATCATGTACACATTGAAGTTCATTCATAGTAGCATTAAATAAATTATCTATAGAGCCAAAGTATGATGCTAGGTTTTTTGCCGTTACTTCTCCTACTGTATTTATTCCTAGTGCATATATAAACCTTGCCATAGTAGTTTTTTTAGACTTCTCTAAAGATTGAATTAAATTATTAGCAGATTTTGGTCCTATTCGGTACAAACTAGTTAAATGATTGATTGTTAAACGATATATATCAGATGGCGTATGTACGTATTTTTTTGCAACAAGCTGCTTAATAATTTTATCCCCAATACCAATGACATTCATTGCGTTACGCGAGAAAAAGTGTTTTAGAGATTCTATAAGTTGCGCACTGCATATTAAAGTGCCAGTACAACGTATAGCTACTGCATTATCTAAGCGTTCAACATCAGAACCACATATTGGACAATGTTTAGGAAATATAATTTTTTGTGAATTCTTAGGTCTTTTCGTCTCTAAAACGCTTACTATTTGTGGAATAACATCTCCAGCTCGTCGTACAATTACAGTATCATAAATACGTACTTTAAGACGATTAATTTCATTAATATTATGTAACGTAGCATTACTGACCATCACACCAGCTATTAGTACTGGCTCTAACCGAGCAACTGGTGTAATTATTCCGGTACGTCCTACCTGAAAATCAACACCCTTTATCACTGTTATTTGTTCATAGCCAGGAAACTTAAAAGCTATAGCCCAACGAGGAGCGTGTGCCGTACAACTAAGATGATCTTGCATTTTAATATTATTCACTTTAATTACTATACCATCAATATCAAATTTTAGCATTGAACGTTTCTGTTTAATTTGCTGATAAAACTGTAGAACTTCATCGCTATAATTACATAACTTAATATCATTACTAATTGGTAGCCCCCACTTTTTAAATTGTTGCAAACATTCATAATGATTTATTGGCAGTGTTCCTCCTTCCATCCATCCAAAACCATAACAAAAAAACGTGAGTGGACGTTTAGCCGTAATACGTGAATCAAGCTGACGTAATGAACCTGCTGCAGCATTACGTGGATTAGAAAAAACTTTACCGTTTTCATGACGCGCTACTGTATTAACAGCCTCAAATCCATCTAATGGCATTAATACTTCACCACGTACTTCTAAACAGCGTGGAATATTATCTCCTTGTAGATTTAAAGGAATTGCATTAATAGTTTTTATGTTAGATGTTATATCTTCTCCAGTTATACCATTACCACGTGTAGCAGCACGCACTAAAACACTATTATTATACAATAAACTTACTGCTAAACCATCAAATTTTAACTCACAGCATAAAGTTAATAATTCAGTATTTCGTAAACGTTCCTTAAGACGTTTATAAAAATTCAATAAATTTTCTTCATTAAAAATAGTATCCAAAGAAAGCATTGGTACTTTATGATTAATTTTTTGAAATGTAGATACAGGTAAAGCACCTACACATTGAGTAGGAGAGTTAGATGATACAAATTTAGGATAGTTATTTTTTTCTAAAATGTGTAATTCATGCATTAAGCGATCATATTCATCATCTGGAATTTCTGGAGAATTCAGTATATGATATTTATACTCATGATAACGTAATTGATTTCTTAGTTGCTCAATTTGTTGTGGTAGATATTTTTTGATCTTGTAATTCATAATATATGATATATTTATATGTATTTATTTTATTTTATAAAATATTTATTATTATTTTGTAAGATTCACAATATTACAGATATTTATTGTATAAATATCAATTTTTTACAGAATAACAATATAACTCGTATTATGTAATCATATGACTTCTGCATAACTATCTACACAATATGTAAATTGTAATATTAATTTAAAATATTAAAATAGTTATCCTAACAAAATAATGAATAATAAAGAAATATCTAGAGTATTACAGAAATATTATCAAAATTATAATTTACAAACTTAATTGTATTAATAATACTCAAAATACTAATCTACTATTTATTTAATTCAGATAATAATAAATTTTTTTTATTTTACTAAATTAATAATTTATATTGTATATACTCTAAAAAATAATCTAATATTTATTATACTATCATAATATTTCTGTAATATACTTTATAAGTATTATCTTGCTATTTTTTTAATCTAAGATTATTTTTTATAATTAATTATAATCTCATAGAATTATATAAGATATGCCCGTGTCATTTAAATAATTTTCTATATTTTATATTAACAGAGAATTATTATTTATTTAATTAATAATTTGATATTGTAATTGAACAATAAAATATTGATTGCGTATGTATATACTATACGTGATACAATATCATTATTATCAATTTATAAATAATTCATTTCATTATAAAGATTTCTATATACTAATGTAGAATATTACAATAGATTAAATGTAGAATTTTATTAAAATATTTCTCTTATTAAAGTAGTAAATATTTGTTGTAATATTTTTTAAACAATCAACTAATCAGTATTAGTATTATTTTAATAGTTAATATATCAACCTTTAATAATTATGATGCTAACAAAGATTAACTTTTAATATAAGTCCTGTATAATCGTCATTTATTTTTGTATTCTTATAATAATAAGAAATTTTTAATATATTTTATACTATTTTAGTTAATACTATATATTAAACAATTTTATTTATCATTTATAATGATTGATTATTTATGTCATGTAGCATAATTACATAATAATTATAAAAATATTTCATTGAAATAAAATGTAAAACAGTTTATTAATAAAATAAATATTTTTATGATTTATTAAAGTTTATGAATAGTACGTAATAATAAGATCTATATGGTTATAAATTATATTAATTAATATTTTAATATTATTTATGTATAAAATATTATTAATATTTAAGCAAAATCTTAGAGAGTCTGGTTGCATATTTCTTAAATATAATTATACTATTTATCCTAATTTATATTATATTTTTTTAAAAAAAATAATTAAGATATCTTACTATTACATATCATAATAATTATTTTGTTAAATTAAAAGATAATTAGATAATAATATTTAGTATAATTATATAAAAATATAATATATGTATATTAATATACTAAATGAAGGATATATTTATATTGTAAAAAAATATAATTTTCATTTATATATTATATATATCTTATAAAAATATCTTGAACATAATATCTTAAAGATATTATTACTATTTATAATAGATTTAATTAGTTATTATAAATTAAATAATAAAGTTTATTACTCTATAATGATTAAGAAGCAAATAATATAATAAATACTATTGTCATGATATGTAATTGCTGCAGTAAAATTACATTTATATTAACACATACCATATCATTATTCAGAAAAGATGTATTTTAGATAACTCATTCTAGATGTAATATAACATATAAAATATTAATTATTATTCATAATAAATATATACTGTATATAATAAATCAGAACACAACAAATAAATATGATATATTGTAATGTAACTATTGCCTTATTACTTAAATTACTTTAAGTTTTTTGAATAGTAATATTATATATAAGCGCAAAAAACTTAATTTATTATTATAAATTATATATACATATATACATAGATAATATTTTATCGTGTTTTTTTAAAAAAGTGATCACAAATATCATAATGATATTTTCTATATTTATATTGGAGTAACAATACTTATTATAAGTAAGATTTTTAAAATATTTTAAATAAAATAATATTCTCTATTCATTCTATCTAAATAGTATTAATAATAATTGTCTTGTAGCAAAATATAATCTTATGCTTTAATATTAATAGTATATATATTGTTAAATATTAATATAATTGAAAACATGAAGAGACATAATATTTTAACGTTTAATATTAAAATTATTGAGTCAATTAAATTGTAATACTAGTACTACAATTATATTTACAGCAATATTAATATGTTATGTTAAATATTATAAATATTAAACATTAAAGATACTAAAAAATTAAGTCTAACATTAGTACTAATTAGTAATAATAAACGCACATAAATATTTATACCTAAAAATAAAAGTATCATTTTTTAATTTAAAGAGTTTTTGTTACAATATTTTAGCAATGTTATTAATTCTAAAATTTATATAAAAACTACGAGATTATAAATATAGTAATATACTAATGGTAACTATAGATATTTTAATAGATAGGTAAGTTAGTAACTAATTAGTAATTTTAGTAAAATTATAAATTATTTAATAAGTATGAAAATATTACTATTGTTAGTAAATTAGAAACATTTGTAATTATTATGTAATATTTACTTGATGATGCAATTTTATTAGGTATACACAATATTTATTGTATTAGATAAATATATATTTTAATAATCTAGATTTATATTTAATATATTTGGTTGAACTAAATAATAATAATTTCATTACTATATTACTATTATTAATAAAAGAAACAAGAAGCATAGTATATTCTTTAATAATTGCAGTAATTACAGCGTTTTAAACATCTAAAAACTGTAATTTAATGATTAAACGTATTAATTCTTCTTTTTTCTAATAAAAGTTATTTAAGTATCAATTTATTCATAGATTTATTTATGACATAAAATTACAACAATAATATTAATTATAAAATTAAAATACTTAATTAATTGCTTGCATTGTATAATTTATAATTTATGTAATATGATTTTAATATATTTCAGTATAATTAAAATACATTGCAAATGATTACACATCATATCAATAATATTTGATAGTATTTAGAATAAATAAACTTATTTAATTTTAATCAGCATTATATCTCTTAATTATTACTAAATAATAATATTATATATAGATTTAAAAATAATATAGATTAACTTATTAATTACGAATAACAAGAGATTAGTATAATAAGTTAGTTATTTAAAATAATTTATAATTTTTATTTTTTATGTAAACTCTTATACATTTATTTTATATAATTTTTATATTTATACTTATTTAATAAAATAATGGTGAACTAAAATAAACGAAAATTCATTTTTATAATAAACTATAGCTAATAATATTAAATTTATCATAGTTGGAGAAAATATGTTCCAGCAACAAGTCACTATTACTGCTCCAAATGGTTTACATACTCGACCTGCTGCTTATTTTGTTAAAGCAGCAAAAAGCTTTGCTTCAGATATTACTGTAACTAATAATTTAAAAAGCGCAAGTGCTAAGAGTTTATTTAAACTACAAACTTTAGGTCTTACTAACGGTACTACAGTAACTATCTCTGCTGAAGGTGAAGATGAACAGCAGGCTGTCATGCACTTGGTAAAACTAATGAGAGAACTTGAGTAATAAATCAAGTAAACTAATTTTAGTTTAACTAGTTAACAGATGAGGTAAGATTATGATTTCAGGTGTGTTAGTATCACCAGGTATTGCTTTTGGTAAAGCACTTTTATTAAAAGAAGATGAAATTATCATTAATCATAAAAAAATTGTTTTTGGTACTGAAGAAAATGAAATAGCTCGTTTTAAAGATGGTTGTAATAAAGCATCTCAACAACTAGAAGTAATTAAATTAAAAGCAAGCAAGACTTTTGGTCAAGAGAAAGCAGCTATCTTTGAAGGCCATATAATGTTATTAAAAGATGAAGAATTTGAACAAGAAATTATAACTCTTATTAAACATAATCACATTACCGCAGAGGCTGCAGTTCAGCAAATTATAGAAAGTCAAGCTAAATCTTTAGAAGGACTAGATGATGAATACCTAAAAGAACGTGCATCTGATATACGTGATATAGGTAAACGTTTATTAATGAATATTCTTGGTATAACTATCGTTGATTTGAGTTCTATTCAGGAAGAGACTATTTTAGTTGCCACTGATCTTACTCCATCAGAAACTGCCCAATTAAACTTAAAAACAGTTCTTGGCTTTATTACTGATCTAGGAGGACGAACATCTCACACTTCTATCATAGCACGTTCTTTAGAACTACCAGCAATAGTAGGTACTTCCAATATAACTAAAAAGGTAAAAAATGGTGATTTTATAATTTTAGATGCTATAAATAACAAAGTATATATTAACCCTACAGCAGAAATAATTGCACATTTAAAAATAGTACGCAATAAATTTATATCTGAAAAATACGAATTAACAAAATTAAAAGATTTACCAACTATTACATTAGATGGTCATAAAGTTAAAATTTGCGCTAATATAGGCACAATTCGTGATATTGCTAGCGCACAACGTAATGGTGCTGCAGGAGTTGGTTTATATCGTACTGAATTATTATTTATGGATCGTGATACCCTTCCAACAGAAGAAGAACAATTTCAGACTTATCAGTCAGTTGCAATCAAAATGGGTTCTCAGTCTGTAATTATAAGAACTATGGATATTGGTGGTGATAAAGATCTACCCTATATGAATCTACCAAAAGAAGAAAATCCATTTCTTGGTTGGCGTGCAATTCGTATCTGCTTAGATCGTAAAGAAATTTTGCATGCTCAATTGCGTGCTATACTACGTGCTTCTGCATTTGGTAAGCTACGTATAATGTTTCCAATGATTATTTTAATTGAGGAAGTGCGAGAACTAAAAAATGAATTAGAACTTCTTAAAACTCAATTAAGATATGAAGGCAAAGAATTTGACGAAAAAATAGAAGTTGGTATTATGATTGAAACTCCAGCAGCTGCAACTATCGCTCATCATTTAGCAAAAGAAGTTGATTTTTTTAGTATTGGTACAAATGACCTTACGCAATATACTTTAGCAGTAGATCGTGGTAACGAACTAATCTCTCATCTCTATAATCCTATGTCTCCATCAGTACTTAACTTAATTAAACAAGTAATCGATGCATCCCATGCAGAAGGTAAATGGACTGGTATGTGTGGTGAACTAGCTGGTGATGAACATGCTACATTACTTTTATTAGGTATGGGATTAGATGAGTTTAGTATGAGTGCTATATCTATCCCGCGTATTAAAAAAATTATTCGTAATGTAAATTTTAAAGATACAAAAATATTAGCAAATGATGCTCTACAACAATCAACAATAAAAGATGTAATGCATATAATTAATAATTTTATCCAAACAAAAAATCTTTACTAATACGTGTTCTGTATGTGATCAACAGTTCTATCATAAATATATACATAATATATTTCATAGATTAAAATATAATATATTTATTAATGTAAGAAAATAAAATATCTTTTATTATGAAGTATATATACAGTATATAATATATTTAATACAGATTATTTTTTAAAGAAATATTCTTATAATAAGAAGAATATTTTGTTATTACGTTAAAATAAAATAGTAAAACTCATAAATAATAATTTTGATAAAATATTTTAATAAATTTATATAATGCTTAGTTTAAATTCGATAAAATAAATAAACATTTGTAATGTTTTTTAGTGATTATATAAAATAAAATTTTTATTTAATATAGAGAGCAAATATCTTAAGAAGTATAATTTTTATACAAAATATTTATTACTATCACAATAAACGTTACATGTATTATTGATTTTTTAAATGAATATTCATCTAATTTTATTTAAAAATTGATAAATATTTTTAAATAATTATAAAATAGATATTTAAATATAATATTGTATACAAAAAATAATATATTTAATATTAAAATTATCAATTAAGATGTAACGTAATTGTATTATTGTAATAATAGGTAAATTATAATATAATACTATGATAGTATTAATAAAATATATCATAATTATTATTATTAATACATATTAATAAAAAGATTATTTAAATAGACTAACTAAAAATTATTTTCTAAAATAATTTTATTGTATATATAAAATAGTTTTTAATCAGCGACAAACTATAAAGCAATTAAAAAATAAATAATATTATATAAATATTGCATCATATCTTTAACAAGATTATTTGACTTATAATGACTGAGTATTAGGTTAACATTAAAATAGTCTTAAAATTTATTAAAATATTATACTTAGAATATATAAATATTACTAATAACAAATACACTATAACGGTATAAAATGCTTTTTATATTAAGGATATATTATGTATATTAAAATAGCGCGATATTTAATGAAAATTTAAAATAGAATAATATATTTAATAATACTTAAGATATATTGTTTCATTTTATATTATTTACTAGAGTAATAGCCGCACCAATATAATTAGTTGGGTTGATTTCTTTTAAGCGTATTTTTACTTCATCCGGTAGCTCTAACTGATTAATAAAAGACCATATATCTTTTACAGTAATTTTCTTACCACAAGTAAGATCTTTGAGTTTCTCATAAGACTTTTCAATCCCGTAACGACGCATCACGGTTTGAATAGGCTCAGCAAGTATTTCCCAATTATGATTTAATTCATCCAAGAGATGATCTTGATTTACTTCAATTTTTGCAATACCTTTAAGTGTAGCTTGATAAGCAATTATAGAATAACTTAAACCAACTCCTATATTACGTAATATTGTTGAGTTTGTCAAATCACGTTGCCAACGAGAAATTGGGAGAGTAACAGCTAAATGCCCTAATATAGCATTTGATAATCCTAAATTGCCTTCAGAGTTTTCAAAATCAATTGGATTAATTTTATGCGGCATAGTAGAGGAGCCAATCTCATTACCGATAGGCTTTTGCTTAAAATTATTTAACGCAATATACCCCCACATATCACGATTAAAATCTAATAAGATAGTATTAAAAAGTACTATACAATTAAATAGTTCCGCAATGTAATCATGGGGTTCAATTTGAGTTGTATAAGGATTCCATGTAATACCTAAAGAAGTTACAAACTCTTCACTAAATTTATGCCAGTCTACCTCAGGATAAGCTATTATATGAGCATTATAGTTACCAACAGCACCATTTATCTTGCCAAGAATTTTAATTTTTTCTAATTGATCAAATTGACGTCCCATCCTATAGGCTACATTAGCAAATTCTTTACCTATTGTAGATGGTGTTGCTGGCTGCCCGTGAGTACGAGATAACATAGGTATATGACGATATTCTTTAGCCAGCAATTTTATCGTATCAATAATTTTTTGCCAATATGGTTTAATTATATCTTTACGGGTAGCATGTAACATAAGAGCATAAGATAAATTATTAATATCTTCAGAAGTGCAAGCAAAATGAATAAATTCAGAAACTGCATGCAAGGAAGGTATTACAGCTATTTTTTCTTTTAAAAAGTATTCTACAGCTTTCATATCATGATTAGTAATATATTCTATTTTTTTAATACGTTGAGCATCTTGTTCTATGAATTCTGTAACTATTTTATCAAGAAAAGAATTTTCTTCATTATTAAACATTGGTACTTCACAAATTTTTGTACAGGTTGCTAATTTTTTTAACCAACTAACTTCTACTTGTACACGAAATTTTAGGAGACCATATTCACTAAAAATAGGACGTAGAATAGTTACTCTATCGCTATAACGACCATCAATTGGTGATATAGCTGTTAAAACAGATAATTTCAAGTAATTATATTCCTTTCAAAGATGAAGTAAATCTTATGTATTATAAATTAATAGTTTTATAAATTAATAATAAGAAGAATTCATAAATAATATTTATTAAAATATATTATATATATAAACAAAATAACAAATAATAAAATTTTTTAGATATATTTTGTATATCTTATAATTATTACATATAGTAAATATATATTTATAGAGATGATTAAAAATATTTAAGATATAATAAAACAATAAATTTTTTAAACAATTATTATATATTACTATTTTAATAGTATAATTTTAAAAAATAATTTTTATTAAGTTTTATACAATCTTATAAAGATATAATTAATTATTTGTCCTAAAAAATATATAACAATATATATTCATTTAATATTCATTAATCAACTATTAAGTACAATAATAAATTATTTTCTTTAATACCATTATTATATATGATAATTAATAATCATATAGTAATATTTATATACATAAATAACATATATTTAACAACAAACTTGTGTTTAATTAGTATCAGCATATTTCATATAAGTAATATATATAAAAAATAATTTATTTTCTTTATATATGTTATATATATAGCATATCTCTTGCTAATAGCATTTGTATGATATGTAATGAACAATAATGAACAATATTACTAAAATAACTATTTTAGCATAAATAAATTTTAATTGTATAAAAATTAGTCACTATATGAAACTAAAATAGTATACGCAATTAATGCATAAAATAATAAAAATTGTCAATTAATTTTTTTAGGTAATATATCATAGATATAACATAATAAATATATATTTAAAATACATATACAGTGATAAGATTATTACTCTATATTGTAATAGTTAGTAAAATACTAAATTACATAGATATAATTAATATTATAAATTTTATAAAGATATTTTATATACATACATTTATATAAACAATACATATTGTTTGTTTTTTATTATTTTTAACACAATATAATGTTATATGCAAAAAACAAAATTAGGTTATCTTAGTAATTATTATCTATAAATAGTTTTATTATAATACAGAAAGTACAATGCCTATAAATAATATTAAACCGACATAATTATTGCTCAAAAAAGCCTTAAAACACAATATACCTTTACGCTGTTTAAGTAATTTTTGCTGATATAAAAATAGTATTCCTGCTAATATAATACTACAATAATAAGCAATCTTAAGATGATTAAGATAACCAACCCATAACATTAATAATAGCATTATTAATTGCAATAAACCAATAATTAGTATGTCAAAACGACCAAACAAAATAGCTGTAGATTTAATACCAATATTCAAATCATCATTTCTATCAATTATTGCATATTGTGTATCATAAGCAATTGTCCAAACAATATTAGCTAAAAATAACAGCCAACAACTTAAAGGTAATATTTCAATAACAGCACTATATACCATAGGAATTGACCAACTAAAAGCTATTCCTAAAATAACCTGAGGAAAATTAATAAGTTGCTTCATAAATGGATATATCCATGCTATAGATAAACCAACAAAGGATAATACTATAGTCATAGTATTCAGCATTAATACTACCCTAAAAGATATTAATATTAATATAACAAATAAAATTTTGCTCTCTTTTTCTGTTATTATCCTACTGGGTAAAGGACGATTAGCAGTACGTGTGACATAACCATCTATACTTCGATCTACATAATCATTAATTACACAACCAGCTGATCTCATAAGAAATGCCCCAAGCGTAAAAATAGTTAAAAATTTTATACTAGGAATTTTATTGCTAGCTAACCACAATGCCCAATAAGTTGGCCATAGCAATAACATCCAACCTATTGGTTTATCTATTCTCATCAAACGAGAATATATTTGTAATTTTGTTATAATCACTAATATTCTCTTTAATAATTTATACAAATTATAAATTTATAATAAAAAATTTTCATTTTTTAAAATAGTATTTTAATGTATTGCATCGATAATCAATATGTAATTTACATGATTATAGTATGATCATGCTACATAATATTTATACAAATATGTGTATATTTTACTATTTTATTAATTAATTATATTATAATAAAATATATTAATTTTTATACTATATTTATACTTACTATATATGTTAATATGTGTTCAATATTTATAATATCTTAATATATTTAACTAGTATTAAGTTCAATCATGATTACTTTAATAAAGTTACTAACAGTATAGTAATAATGTATTATTAGTATTTTATATAATCATATTTAAAATAAATACACTCTATATGCTTTAATATACTAAGAATATTATTTTGATTATTTAGCATTAATACAAAGATTAATAAAAATTATTATCTCTATTATAAAAAATTACAAAAGACTATTATAATATATAAATGTATAACTCAATTATTTATCAATATTCTATTATTTATTTTTAACTACTTAAAATATTTGCTATAATTATAGATATTTAATAAGTTATTATATATTTCATACTTTGTTATCAATAAAAATATAGTAATAATATTTAAAATAGATTACATCTATTTAATTTAAAGTTTACGTTATTCAACCTAGTTAACAAAACATATTACTGATATACGAGAATATAATTATGCAACAATTGTCTTTAGGAAGACAACATATTAAATATAAATTTGAAATAATTGAGAGTCAATTAGCTTGGCAGGAAATAAATATTGAAGAGATACACCAGACAATGATATCTTTACAATTAGAGATAGATAAATATCAAAAACAAATGCATTCTTTAGTGGAAAAACTAAAAGAAATCCAGCTATCTGTCATAGCTCACATATCAGAAGATATGTTACCACCACATTATTAATAAATCATAAATTTATTTAATAATAAACAAATAATTTAATTAAAAATTAGTCATAAAAATTAATATTAATTTCTTTGAAAGAAGATAATCACTATAGTTACGTTAAAATATATTTTATGCATTTATAAAATTAATTGTATTTTTATAAAAATTCTCTTATCTACTAATATTATATCAGTATTTTTAATAATTAAGTTAAGCATGAAGTAGTTTTTAAATTATTTGTAATTTTACAAGAGTTACCATATATTTCTTGTGCACGTACAGTAAAAATATGAATTATCTGTTTTACCATTTTTTTTAAAATATTTTGTAAAGCAAATTGCATTAACTTATCATTTACTTCAAAATCTAAATATAAATTAACTTTGCAGGTATCATCACTTAAAGGAATAAAATACCAATAACCTAGTAACTTACTCAATGGACCATAAATTAATTGCATTGTAATACTGGAATTATCTGCAAGAGTATTACGGGTAATTAAGGTCTTTTTAATACCTGCTTTATAAATATCGATAGAAGCAATCATATAATTTTGTGAGAATTCTAAAATACGGCTTCCTATACAACCCGGTAAAAACGTAGGATAGGCAGTAACATCGTTAATTAACTGATACATTTGTGTAGCATTAAATGGTAATAAACTAGAACAACTAATTTGTGTCATATTAATTCCTAATGCAATGAATACATCACCTTAATAATATTGTTTTTATTGATAAAAATATGATCTAATCTATCAGCAATAATTATTTAATATATAAAATATATAGTATCCTAAATAATACAATATTTATCTATCTAATTACTATATGTAATGGCACTTTTATGAAAAAGAAAAAAAAAGATCTAATGAATCCAGTAACCGTTATTACTGTAAACAAACATGCTCATTACGAATATTTTATTGAAAATGAACTAGAAGCTGGATTAGTATTAGAAGGTTGGGAAGTTAAATCTATACGTGCAGGTAAAGTAAATATTACTGATAGTTATATAACTTTTAATAAAGGAGAAACTTACCTTTTTGGCGCTACGATTCAACCATTACAAGTAGCATCTAATCATAAATTATACGATTCAATGCGTACACGTAAATTATTACTTAAAAAAAGAGAATTAACAATGTTAATAGGTAAAGTAAATCGTGATGGTTTTACTATTGTTGCACTATCTCTTTATTGGAAAAATGCTTGGTCTAAAATAAGAATAGGTTTGGCTAAAGGTAAAAAAGATTATGACAAAAGAAATGAAATAAAATACCGTGAATGGATATTAAATAAAGCACGTATTCTAAAAAAAATAAATCACTAATATGCTAGATCTAAAATATATATTTTGATATACTATTGACTATTATTGGGGCTGATTCTGGATTCGACGGGATTTATCAAACCTAAGGAGCATGCCGAGGAGCGGTTGGCCTCGTTAAAAGCCGCAAAAAATAGTCGCAAAAGACGAAAACTACGCACTAGCAGCTTAATAACCTACTGAGTGTCCTCTCTTCCTAACTTTTCTCTTAGGATAGGAATTAAGAGAGGTCAAACATAAAGAGATCGTGTATATAACCGCTGTTTGAGGTTAAAACATTAAATATAATCAAGCTAGTTTATTAGTAACGTGTCTGTCCGTAACTAGATAAACGAATATAAAGACTAGACTAAGCATGTAGCACCGATGGCGTAGTAATTTCGGACGGGGGTTCAAATCCCCCCAGCTCCACCAAAATTATATTTTATATAAAACATCACTACAAAGATCTAAATAAATATTCTTACCTCTATAAAGAAATAACTATATAATATTGTGATACTCTTTGAGAGTTATTCATAAAGTATTTGTTAATATTTTACATTATATGATATCTTGTAATATCTGTTTAAATATTAAATTAGTTTTATTATTTGGTTATTTATTTAGTAGATAAAATATAATCAATAATATACAAAAATAATTATATTTAAATTTATTAAATACATTTTAAATATATAATATTATATTAACTTAGATGTATTTTAAAATATTTATAAAATAATTAAATATTTTTAGTTATTAAAATATATAATATAATATAATATTATAGTTCATTTAATTAATAAAATATTTTTATAAATGATGAACATTGTTAATATGTAATCTATTTTAGATGAATGACGTATTATATATTTTGATATATATCTCTTACATTAACCATTACTAATAATATATTATAGAGATTTATAATAAGTTCAGGATATGCATTTCCTGTAGAAGATATATAACCCTCAGAACGTAAAGTAATCATAAGTTTAATAAATAAAGATTTATCAAAAAATTCAGATACATGAACGCCATATAATAATGATAAACGTTGTGCAATAATGAGTCCTATTTTTTCTAATTCATTGCGACTGATACTTGGATTATCATTAATTAAGGAAATAATAATCGCATATCGTTGTAAGGTTTCACGTACTCCAGCAGCTAATAGTTGTAACCTATATATTCGCTCAGGATTTATGAGTAAATTGCGACCTTTTTTAAAAAGAAGTTTCTGACGACACAATTCAATAATAATAGTATTTAATACATGTGGTAACTGATTAAGTTCATAATGTAAAAATAGTTCTTTTTTTAACATAGGATACAATAGTTGTACCTGTAATATTAATTGTGCATATGCAATACTATAACAATGCATCATAATGCTTGCTACTAGAGATGGTAACACCAACATGTGATGAATATTATTTTTGTAATATGTTAATATTATATCTTTTTCACGTGGAAGTATAATATTTTCACCTATATTATTTTTGTTTAATACAAACTGACCCATTTGTAATGCATGTTGCAATAATTCTTCTGCAGTTTGATTTGGTCTAGTTGTATTTCTAGAATAAGGCACGTTACTTAGTAACTGTAAATAGCATTCTAATTGCTCTAAAAGATGATTATAAGTTATAATATGTGGTCTTGATGCAAGTAGTACAGTAGAACATAAATTTATTGCATTAGCAGCAGCTGATTTATTAATATTTACCATAACAATATTAGCAATTTTATTAACTGCTGAAGTTAACCATCGTGGACGTTGTACATTAATTAAATCTATTGATTGACGCCATTCAGGTACATTTTTGGTAAGCCAATTGTTAATTATAATGGGCTGACCAAAATTAACATAACTTTGTCCTAGATTACGTAATTTACTAAGTCCTTTAAAGATCTGCATAATGTTTTCTTTCTTTTTAATTACTCCACTACGCTCTTTAGTATAAGTTTCTACTTCTATAATATGCTCGTAACCTATATATACTGGAACAAGAGTTACAGGACGCTGTCTATTACGCAATATTGTTTGAATAGTAATAGCCAAAATACCGGTTTTTGGTTCTAATAATAATCCTGTACGTGAGCGGCCTCCTTCCATAAAATATTCAATTGAATAACCCTGACTAAATAGTTTGTTTAGATATTCACGAAATATAGCAGAATACAACTTATTCTTTTTAAAGATACGACGAATAAAGAAAGCACCTAAACGCCGAAAAATAGGTCCAATTGGCCAGAAATTTAAATTTATACCTGCAGCAATATGAGGAGGAATTAAACCTTGGTGATAAATGACATATGATAGTAACAGGTAGTCCATATGACTACGATGGCAAGGTACATAAACAATTTCATGACCTTTCTGAGCTAACTCACGTACATATTCTATATTATGAACATTAATACCTTGATATAAACGATTCCATATCCATCCTAGTACGTGATCAGATAAATGCACGGCTGAATAAGTAAAGTTTGCAGCTATTTCTTTTATTAATGCTACTGCATATTGCTGGGCTTTTTTGTAAGATATATTTTTACTGCGTGATTCATCATTAATAGCTTTTTTAATTGTTTCAGATAATAATATTTTATTAAATAAATCTTTAGTATTACATGGTATTGGACCTACCGTAGCTATGCGTTGACGAAAAAAATGTATACGTGCTATACGAATCAATTTTTGTATAATATTGTTGTCCATATTATGTGCATTTACTATGTTACGTAGTGATATAGCATTAAAAAAAAACACAAAACTATCACGTCTAAATAAAATAATAGTAAAAAATTTCTTAAAATTATTTAGTAACTTTAAATATAGTTTCTTCTTACGATTGATGTAATCTGGAGAACGATTTAACAAGATTGATACTGGTATTATTTGGATATCAATTAAAGAATTCTGTTGATGTAGCTCCCAATATTTATAAAATATTTTTATAGATTCTTGCCTTAGTGATTTATAATCACTATATATAAAGGGATCATAATCAATACAAATATAGCGTGGTAATATAGTACCATTAATTTCATTATAATCTAATGGATCAGGTAAATTTTTAGCTAAACAGCAATTACGAAAAGTTAATAAATCTGCTGTGGACTTATAAGGTAATAAATACAACATAGTTCTATTCATATCTAAACATAAATCAATAATTGGTTCAGAAGGAATAATTGTACTACTTACTAATATCTTAATAGTTAACTGTAATAAGTTAAAGTAAAATTTACGCCAACATAACATAAAACAAGCCTCTTGTTAGCAATTTATCTTAAAAATATCAGAAAAAATTTAAAATATAGATAATAATTTATATGAGATATTTTTTATTATTATATTTTACTATATCAAATAGTATATCATTTGTATTTTACTAAACATAATAGTGTTATTTTGAATATTTAAATAATATCACGACGCATTAGGTATGCTTTTTGAAAGTAATCAAAATAAATGAATAGTATTTAATAATATTAATTATATATTATTATAATATAATAACTATTATGGTTATATTAATATAATCATTATGCATATTAAATATATTTTGAACTAAAATAACGGTAATAATAGAGGTCTTATACAAATGCTTTATTTACTATTGTATGACATTATTATTTATCAAACATATATTATATATACAACGATTATATATAAGAGATAAACAGCAATTTATAATTCTAATTACTAAAATTGTCTATTGAGTAATCAATACACAATAGATACAAAATTTTAGATTTATTCTTTATTAAATAAATAAAATATTATACTTCTGATAAATTTGCTAAAGGCCAACGTGGATGAACAGAAATTTTTAAACTCGAATGTATATTATTTTTTAAACGTACCATTCCAGCATAAGTAATCATAGCGCCATTATCTGTACAAAATTCAGGACGAGCATAAAATATCTTGCCACCCCTTTGTATCATCATATTTTTTAAGTGAGATCTTAACTTAACATTAGCACTTACACCACCAGCTATCACTAAGTATTTAAATCCTTTTTGTTCTAATGCACGCCTACATTTAATTGCTAATGTATCTACAATAGCATCCTCAAATGCACAAGCAATATCAGCACGAGTTTGACTATCTACTATATTATTGCGAATAGTATTAGCTGCAAAAGTTTTTAAACCAGAAAAACTAAAATCAAGTCCTGGACGATTTATCATAGGACGAGGGAAAAAAAATCGTCCTGTTTTACCTTTTTGAGCTATTTTAGATAATAAAGGTCCTCCAGGATAATTTAGTCCAAGCAACTTAGCTATTTTATCAAATGCTTCACCTACTGCATCGTCAATAGATTCTCCTAACATTTCATATTTTCCTATCTCAGTAACGCTAATGAGCTGAGTATGTCCCCCGGATACCAATAATGCTATAAATGGGAATGAAGGAGGATTATTTTCTAACATGGGAGCTAGTAAATGTCCTTCCATATGATGTACAGGAATTGCTGGCAATCCCCATGCAAATGCTAGTGCTAATCCAATTGTAGCACCTACTAATAAAGATCCTACTAAACCAGGACCAGCAGTATATGCTACTCCATTAAGATCTTTACCAGTTAAATGAGCTTTTTTTAATGCAGCTTGAATTAAAGGAATAGTTTTTCTTATATGGTCACGAGATGCCAATTCAGGTACAACTCCACCATAATTAGAATGTATATTACTTTGGCTATACAAGTAATTAGCTAAAATACCTTTTTCATCATCATAAATAGCAATACCTGTTTCATCACAAGAAGTTTCAATACCTAAAATGCGCATGGTTACTCCAATACATTTTTTTAATAATTTAATATGGTATACAGTAATATAACTAAGATATACTATATTTACTAGTAATAGCATATTATAATCAATAATTTATTAAAGTTACTCAAAATAACTATAAATAATTATTGTCAAAATTAATGCATGATGACTAAAAATATAAATTTGTGGACATTAACTTAACATTGCTTTATAAAACAATGTTAAGTTAATATAAATTTAATGTTATCTGAAAACTTTAAAAAGTTAGTTCATTACAGATCAATTAATATCGAGGTAAAAATTAATGCCAGTAATTAAAGTACGTGATAACGAACCATTCGATGTAGCTTTACGGCGCTTCAAACGTTCATGTGAAAAAGCAGGTATTTTAGCGGAAGTACGTCGTCGTGAATTCTATGAAAAACCAACTACTGAGCGTAAACGAGCTAAAGCTTCCGCAGTTAAACGTTATGCTAAAAAATTAACTCGTGAAAATGCGCGTCGTACCAGTTTATATTAGATGATTATGTATAAATTAAGCTCGAATAAATAATATTATATAATATGTCTGTTTTATATAATCCAGATATTTTAAAGTTTTATCTAATTAATAGCAATATAAATAAGAAATGCTTTTAAAATATACAAATATTATATACTTATTATTAATATAGTTAAAATTATTTAGTAATTAGCATTTCTACATTTGTAAAAACAGTAAGGTAATCTAAATACCTATGGTAGGACGAATATCGCGTTTATTTATACAGGATTTACTACACAATATCAATATTGTTGATCTTATTAATACGCGCATTCAACTAAAAAAAAAGGGCAATAACTATCATGCTTGTTGTCCATTTCATAACGAAAAAAATCCTTCATTTATCGTTAATCAAGATAAACAATTTTATTACTGTTTTGGCTGTGGGGCTCATGGTAATGCTATTGATTTTTTAATGAAGTATGAAATGCTCGATTTTATAAAAAGCATCGAAGAATTAGCAAATATCACAGGTCTTAAAATTCCTTTTGAGGCAGGAATAGAAAGCCATAAAACAACAATTCATAAACGTCAACTTATATATAAGTTAATGAATGATCTAAGTGAATTTTATACACAAGCATTATATCAATCAAATAATAAATATGCACATCAATATTTAGTAAAACGTGGATTAAACCAAGAAATAATAGAGCGTTTTTCTATAGGATACGCACCTCCTGGTTGGGATAATATTCTTAAAAAATTTGGTTTAAATCTAAATATTCGTAAAGCACTAGATGCTGCGGGAATGTTAATTAATAATGATCAAGGCCAAATTTATGATCGCTTTCGAGATAGATTAATATTCCCTATTCGTGATAAAAGTGGTCGAATTATTGCTTTTGGTGGCCGCTCTTTAAATAAGAATATTATACCAAAATATATTAACTCTCCTGACACTGATATATTTCATAAAGGACGTCATTTATTTGGATTATATGAAGCATATAAACATTGCTCTATATTCAATAGTATATTAGTTGTTGAAGGTTATATGGATGTTATAACTCTAGCGCAATATGGAATTACTTATGCTTTAGCTTCTCTAGGAACTGCTACTACATTAGAACATATTCAATTAATGTTTCGTATGACTGATACAATTATCTGCTGCTATGATGGCGATAATGCTGGACGCAAGGCAGCATGGCGCACACTAAACAAAGCACTACCGTTTTTATATGATGGTAAACAGTTAAAATTTATGTTTTTACCTAATGATGAAGATCCAGATACATTAATACGTAAAGAAGGTAGCACAATCTTTCAACAACGTATTGAGAAATCTCAATCACTATCATCTTTTTTGTTTGATATGTTGATACCACAAGTTGATTTAAGTACTCCTGATGGTCGTACTAAGCTTAGTGCTTTATCTTTACCATTAATTGAACAAATACCAGGTATGACTTTAAGATTATATTTACGGCAGTTTTTAGGTCAAAAAATAGGTATTTTAGATGATCAAAAACTTGATAAGTTGTTACCAAAACAAATTAATGAAAAAAAAAAATACCATAATTTTCAGATAAAACGTACTAATATGCGTATGCTCATAGGATTATTAGTGCAAAATCCATTTTTAGCATCTGAAGTAAATACATTAAATAGTTTTAAAGAATACAAATTACCTGGATTAGCATTATTTATTGAAATAGTTGAAACATGCTTAGCACAACCAGGATTAACAACTGGTCAATTACTTGAATTATACCGAGATAATAAATATATTAAACAGCTTGAAAATTTAGCAACTTGGAACCACATGATTATTAAAGAAATGGTTCACAAAACATTTCTTGATACATTAAGTAGTATTTATGACTCTATGCTAGAACAACGTCAAGAAAAACTTATTGCATTAGATCGTATTAAAGGTTTAAGTGCTAATCAACGACAAGAATTATGGATACTTAATCAAACATTAGCTAAAAAATAATGACTCATAATAACTAATAAATATATTTCTTTTTAAGAATATTTTGTTTATATTATTTATGTATAAATGTTTATTTCAAACAATAAAGTACTTCATTTAATGTTTTAACATGCAACAAAGATTATATAAAATGCATAGAAAAATAATTTTTTTTTTCCTAAGAATAAAAAGAGAATACATACTTAAAAAGTATTCATTATTGTTAACAGTGATACTGCTTAACGTCGATTTAAACTATAAAGTATGGATATTGTCTTATGGAGCATAACTCAGAGTCACAGTTCAAACTTCTTGTTACTAAAGGTAAGGAACAAGGCTATCTTACCTATTCTGAAGTCAATGATCATTTGCCGGATGATATAATCGATTCAGACCAAATAGCAGATATCATTAGAATGATTAATGACATGGGCATTCAAGTGCTGGAGAAAGCACCTGACGCTGATGATTTAATGCTAGCAGAAAACATTGATGATGAAGATGCTGCCGAAGCAGCTGTACAAGTATTATCAAGTGTAGAAGCTGAGATAGGAAGAACTACTGACCCAATACGTATGTACATGAGAGAAATGGGCACTGTAGAACTTTTGACTCGTGAAGGAGAAATAGATATCGCTAAACGTATCGAAGATGGTATTAATCAAGTTCAGCATTCTGTAATTGAGTATCCAGAAGCAATTACATACTTACTTGAACAATATGAGCATGTTCAAGCAGAAGAAGCTAGTTTATCTGATATTATTACTGGTTTTGTAGATCCTTATGCAGAAGAAGATTTAATACTAACAGCGACTAATATTGGTTCTGAGTTATCTTCAGAAGATCTGCATGAAGATGATGGAGACGAAGAAAATACAGATGATAACAATATAGACCAAGAGTTAGCACAACAAAAATTCTCTGAATTACGTGAACAATATGCAAAAACACATATAGCTATTAAAACTTATGGTCGTAGACATGCAATAGTAGAAAAAGAAATACTAAATCTTTCAGAAGTATTTAAACAATTTCGTTTAGTACCAAAACAATTTGATTATCTTATTAACAGTATGCGTCATATGATGGATCGGGTACGTACTCAAGAACGTTTAATTATGAAATTATGCGTTGAACAAAGTAAAATGCCAAAAAAAAGTTTTATTACTTTATTTACTGGCAATGAAACTAATACGACTTGGTTTGATGCTGCGTTAGCCATGGCCAAACCATGGGGAGATAGGCTAAAATATGTACGTGAAGATGTTGAATATAGCTTAAATAAATTACATGAAATAGAAGAAGAAACTGATCTTACGATCGAACAAGTAAAAGATATAAATCGTCGTATGTCTATTGGTGAAGCAAAAGCTCGTCGTGCAAAAAAAGAAATGGTTGAAGCTAACTTACGTTTAGTCATTTCTATTGCTAAAAAATATACTAATCGTGGTTTACAGTTTCTAGATTTAATTCAAGAAGGAAATATAGGGTTAATGAAAGCAGTTGATAAGTTTGAATATCGTCGTGGTTATAAATTTTCAACTTATGCAACATGGTGGATTCGTCAGGCCATTACCCGTTCTATAGCAGATCAAGCACGTACTATACGTATTCCTGTACACATGATTGAAACTATTAATAAACTTAATCGTATTTCTCGGCAAATTTTACAAGAAATAGGACGCGAACCTACACCAGAAGAATTAGCTGAACGTATGATGATACCAGAAGATAAAATACGCAAAGTATTAAAAATAGCTAAAGAACCTATTTCTATGGAAACTCCTATAGGTGATGATGAAGATTCACATTTAAGTGATTTTATTGAAGATACAACACTAGAATTACCATTAGATTCTGCTACTTCAGAAAGTTTACGTTCTGTAACTCGTGATATTTTATCTGGCTTAACAACACGTGAAGCTAAAGTATTACGTATGCGTTTTGGTATTGATATGAACACAGACCATACTTTAGAGGAAGTGGGTAAACAATTTGATGTAACTCGCGAACGTATACGTCAGATAGAAGCAAAAGCACTACGCAAACTACGTCATCCAAGCCGCTCTGAAGTATTACGTAGTTTTTTAGACGATTAATTTTATGTTATAGTTTATTAAAAATAATGGAATAAGAAATATATTAAAATTATTTTTATTAGATAAAGTATATATTTTATATATATCTATATATATTAATGTACTATATAATGAGTAATGTATTAATATATATAATATTTTATTAATATACAATATGATATTAAATATATAAAGAACGCGTATTAAGAGCTATTAACTTAATATAAGTTAAGTTATTTAATAGTAAATTATATAATTAATTATAATAATATTTTGTTATTTAGTTTTTTATTATATTTTAATAATAATACTAAAATTAGTAGTTTTAATTATAATGATTGAATAATATATAAATATTTTTATATTTATTTTTATTAAAAATAAATTATTATATGATAATTATAAAATATACAATCAAATTTATTTAATATTTTGTTATTTTTTATGTTATTATTTTATATATAATATTAGTTGATTTATTTAATAGTACTAATTATGTAAATTAATATAATTAATACATAATATTGTAATTGTATTTATTATAGTTATTATTTTATTTATAAATATTAGTCAATATTTATGAAATAAATAAACTATTTTTATAAAAAATTATTTGTTTTATTATATTATATTAATATAATATTTATATGATAAAAATACAATAATATATATTATATTAATATATATAAATTAAAAATTAACTATTAATATATATTATATTGATGATTTTATTATAAATTAATAAATGCTAAAAATATATTATAAATTATAAAAATTATTTAGTATGTCTATATAATACAAAGATCCTTATATAACAGGAAGAATATTAAGAAATTACTATAAATAATAAATATATAATATGTTATTAAATATTAAATGAGTTATAAATTATAATTGTTTTATGTATGATAGTATATAACTAATTAGTAAGCATTATATTGTAATAAATATTTCAAATATATTCTATGACTCACAATATTAATTTTACTATGATTTAAATCATGATGAGATAATAATAAGAATATTTATACAACTAACATCTTAATATATATAAGATAATCTTTAATGCATTCAAACTATATGTATACTGAATGATAAAATAATTCTTTATTTATTATATAATATATTTAATGTTATAATGACTATATATGAAATATATAATCATATAACCATGATAATACAAAATTATTATTCTTTATAGATCTAAAAAAATTATTATCTACATTAAACATATTATTATTAATGACTGAGAAAGTATAGTGCTAGCACGTTATCGAGATAAATATTAAATATATCTATTAATGAATAAAATTAATGTAAATGTAATGGTTTAGTAATCACTTATCATTAATAATGATAATTACTTATAAAAATATAAAGCATGTAAAAATAAAAAGATAAAAGAACATTGATATAAAAGACTGCATTAAATTTTGAACATGACTATAATAATAAGTATTGTATTTTATAAGATATATACTTGTATAAATATGTGATACTTCACAAGTAGTCAATACTCTTTAATAAGAAACTCTATAGATAAATTAGTTTATTATAAATAATAAATTAGTTTTAATAATTATAATATTTTAAATATTCTAAAAAATTACAATAAAAATAAATAACTTTTTATGATATTACTATAGTCATAAATATTTTTAAAAAATGTACTAGAGGATCTATTATGCATATGATTCAAATGACCGATTTAAATTTAGCTGGTAAACGTGTTTTCATCCGTTCAGATTTAAATGTTCCAATAAAAAATAATAAAATTACATCAGATGCACGTATACGTGCATCGTTGCCAACTATCGAATCCGCTCTTAAGCAGGGAGCGTATGTTATGGTAACTTCTCATCTAGGACGTCCTACCGAAGGGCAATATAATACAGCATACTCTTTACTACCCGTAGTTAATTATTTAAAAAAATATTTAAAATTACCAATTCGTTTAATACAGCATTATCTAGACGGTGTTGATCTTATACCAGGTGAGTTAGTGATTCTAGAAAATGTTCGTTTCAATAAAGGTGAACAGCAAAACGATGATACTTTATCTAAAAAATATGCTGCACTATGTGATATTTACGTAATGGACGCATTCGGTACTGCACATCGTACAGAATCTTCTACTCACGGTATTAGCAAGTTTGCTCCGGTTGCTTGTGCTGGCCCACTGTTATATGCAGAATTAGTAGCACTAAATAATATAAAACGTCCAATAATTTCTATAGTTGGTGGTTCTAAAGTTTCTACTAAACTTAATTTACTAGATGCTTTATCTAAAATATCTGATAAGATAATTGTTGGTGGTGGTATTGCTAATACTTTTATTGCCGCTCAAGGATACAATGTAGGTCAATCTTTATATGAAATAGATATGATAGAAGAAGCAAAAAAATTATTAACTACTTATGATATTCCAGTGCCAACTGATGTACGTACTGCTACAGAGTTTTCTGATACTGCGATTGCAACTATGAAAAATGTAAAAGACATTAAAGATAATGAACAAATTTTAGATTTGGGAGATGTTTCTGCACATGCATTAGCTAAAATTATAAAAAATGCAAAAACAATTTTATGGAATGGTCCATTAGGAGTATTTGAGTTTCCTAATTTTTGTCAAGGAACTAAAATTATTGCTCAAGCTATTATTGAAAGCAAAGCATTCTCTATTGCAGGAGGTGGTGATACGTTAGCAGCTATTGATTTGTTTGGCATTGCAGAAAAAATTTCTTATATTTCTACTGGAGGTGGTGCATTACTTGAGTGTATTCAAGGTAAAAAATTGCCAACTGTAGCTATATTAGAAGAACGTGCTAAATTGTTATAAATTTATATAATAATTAGAATCTTTTATTATGTGATTAATAAAAATATTTTATAAAATTTCTTATTATAATTAATATCATATAATTAAAATTATTTTTACCTAGTAATAGGACATATGTAATATGTATAAAATGTTAGATTATATTAAACCAGGTGTGATTACTGGTGATAATGTTCAGAAAGTTTTTCAGATAGCTAAAGACAAAAAATTTGCATTACCTGCAGTAAACTGTATTGGTACAGATTCTATAAACGCAGTGATGGAAGCAGCTGTAAAAATGAATGCTCCTGTTATTGTACAGTTTTCAAATGGTGGTGCTGCATTTATTGCCGGAAAAGGTATACGTACTAATCATGCTCAAGATGCTGCTATCTTAGGTGCTATATCTGGAGCACATCATGTCCATCAAATGGCTAAGTACTATGGTATTCCAGTAATAATACATACTGATCATTGTTCTAAAAAACTACTTCCGTGGATCGATGGTCTTTTAAATGCTGGCGAAAAATATTTTATAGATACTGGAAAACCACTATTTTCTTCTCATATGATAGACTTGTCAGCAGAACCTCTCGAAGAAAATATAGATCTTTGCTCTAAATATATGGCTCGTATGTCTAAAATAGGAATGACATTAGAAATTGAACTAGGTTGTACTGGTGGAGAAGAAGATGGAATAGATAATAGTAATTTAGATAGTGCTATATTATATACCAAACCAGAAGAAGTAGAATATGCATATACTAAACTTAATGCAATAAGCCCACGTTTTACTATAGCCGCTTCTTTTGGTAATGTCCATGGAGTTTACAAGCCAGGCAATATACAATTAACTCCAAAAATTTTACGTAATTCTCAGGAGCATATTTCTAATAAATATTATTTGCCGCACAATTATTTAAATTTTGTATTCCATGGAGGTTCTGGTTCTACTATTGAAGATATTAAAGAAGCTATAAGCTATGGCGTCGTTAAAATAAATATTGATACCGATACCCAGTGGGCAACATGGCAAGGTATTATGAATTATTATAAAAACAATATAGAATATCTTCAAAGTCAATTAGGTAATTCTCATGGAACAGATCAACCTAATAAAAAATATTATGAACCACGTGTTTGGCTGCGTGCTGCTCAAATTAGTATGATTGCTCGTTTAGAAATTATATTTAACGTATTAAATTGCAAAAATATTTTATAATTATTATTAATAATATTATCTATTTTATTTATATATTTATCTTATTTAAGATATATAGTATATTAAAAGAATAGCATGTGTTATATACAATGTTAATTAAGATTTAAAAAATTAATATAATAAAAAATATTATTTGATTTGTAAAATTTTTGGTTTAAATAGTATCTACAATAGATAGATAATTACTACTAATAAAATAGTATTTTTAACTATATAATGTTGTTTTCTAAAAAATACTTATATAACCAATATACCAAATAGTTTTAGAAAAAAATTTATGTCATGTGATAATCTTACAGACTGTATTAATTTGGATAAAGTATTTAGTTAATACAATAATAATAAAATCTTATTGGCACTGTAAACATTATTTATAGATATAATTATTTAAACTTATTAATTAAGTTTTGTTTAATACTTTAATCAGTATAACTAATTTAAAAGCAATATTATCTAGTATAGAACATGTATTCTATATTAGATAATTAATAAAAATTATCTTTTAGCAAAAAAAGATTATATTAATATACATATAATATCAAGATAAATACTAAGATATAATTTATTATAAATATTAATCTAAAAAGATTATTTATTAAATAATATATTTTAATTGAACAACACAATAACTTAGTAATCAGTAATTTATAGAAAATACGATAATAATTAATTTATTTTATTTTAATATGATGGATTATCTGAAGTCTATACTTATTATTAATAATAATCTATATATTAATTAGTTATTTAACTATAAAAATATAGTATTTATTTAAAACATTGCATTAATTTTTAATTAGATTAATATTTTATATGTATATGAATATACTTCAAAATATATAATATAAAAATATTTTTTTATTATATTATTATATATATGAATATATAACTTATGTATTAGTTATAAAATCATAATACATTTATTAATAATATAAAAAATATTAATATATTATAGAATAATAAAGATGCATATAGCAACTTATAATTATTGTTATAAACAATAATAATTCAATAAGCTTGCTCTACTTATTAATATTATACTATTATAATTAATTTATATTATTACTATTCTATAGTATAGAATTTTATAATAGTTGATAAATGTACAAAACATTGATATATTAACTCTCTATAGAGTACTATTATTATATATAAAATAAGTTATACCTATAAAGGTATATTATTAATAATCAGGCATTTATATATATATTTTAATTATTTTATTAAGTTATTATAGTATTTGAAAATATTTAATTTTTCTAGAAATAAAAAATTAATTAAATAAATAGTAATATTTGATTTATATTCAATGACTGTCAGTCAGTTATATTAATAACAATGACTGACAATCAGCATATAACTTATAAAATAGATAAAAAACATTCATACAATATATAATAAAAATTATGCTTTTCAAGATAAAACATTGTTATAATCACTAATTAATAAAACAAAATATTCAAATCACTAAATAATTATTATATGTACAATATATAAGTAAAGATGCTATAATCTATTATGGTGATTAGTTAATAATAAGTATCATTCAATAAAAGTAAATAGCAAAATATTTTTATATAAAAAACTTATAATAATTATTTTGTTAAAAATATTTATATAGACTTAATGAATCTATATAATATGATACAACTAATATATTTAATATAAATATAGTATAAGAATACTTAAACTAATTAAATCATTATATATTACTAATATTTATTAGTTAATATATCAAATAAATTTTGTTAAATTATTAAACGTAATAATACTATAACTTAATACAAGTTTTTAAAAACATTATTATAGTCATGTAACCTTTGATAGTATCTTGTAATATATTTTATAAAACAAATAAATACTATTTTGTATGTTATTACAAAAAATAAATTTATTTATGTTATATTTATATATTTAATAAGTTATCAACTATTGTAATTTATAGATATAAACAGTAACTATTTAATTCTATTTTTTAAAAACAAATAATTTATTATATCTAATAATTTTATATTAAAGATATTTTAAGAATGCATGAATAATAATAGATTTCTATAATATAGAAAAAATTAATAATTTAATATTATTATAGATAAAAATAAAAAAATACAGAATAAATAATCAATAGCTATTACATAAAAATATAATGTTTATTGCAATAAGGTAACAAAAATTTAATATAATAAAAGAGTACTTTATTCTAGATAGAAATAACATTATAGTATACTATATATTAATAATTATATTATTTATGTTTTCAGATTATCAAATAATATGTTATAATAATATTGATATATTTAATATATTAGAATGTAAATTTAAACAACAATAATTCTGTTATTTTATTTAACATAAATAATCATATAAGTTGTACAATATTTATTTTATTGCAGTATCTTCATGGATAGTACATTTTAATTAAATGAATAACGATAATATGCAAGGTAACGATTACTTATGTTAAGTTATACTCTTTTAGTAAACGGCCCAGCATATGGTACTCAGGCCGCTAGTAGTGCTTATCAATTTGCACAAGCAATTATTATGAATGGATATCGTTTAATTAGTATATTCTTCTATCGTGAAGGTGTAACAAATGCAAATAAACTGATATTCCCAATAAATAATGAATTTAATCTTGTATGTGCATGGTATTCTTTTGCAAAAAAACATGATATTAAGCTTTATGTTTGTATTATAGCTTCTTTACGTCGTGGTATAATTTCTTATAATAAAGATACTAACATTAGTCTGACACATGATAATATACATGATGGTTTTATATTAAGTGGTTTAGGATTATTAATGGAAGCAATGCTAAATAGTGATCGCTTTTTACAATTTTAAAGACATTGTATGAAACGTTTAGCTTTTGTATTTATACAATCTCCTTATACAACAAGTGCAGGAAGAGAAGGATTAGATACTCTTCTAGCAGCTTCTGCGTTTTGCAAAGATATTCGAGTATTTTTTATAGGTGATAGTATTTTACAATTACTACCTGATCAAAAACCAGATAAAATTCTTTACTATAATTATACGGCAACCTTTGCTGTTATGCCACTTTATGATATCGTAGATATTTATATATGTTTAGAATCACTATATGAAAGAGGTCTACAAGATTATAAACATTGGATAACTAAGGTTAAGATACGCAATGCAAAACAAATTCGACAAGATCTTGAAAAATGCAATGTAGTTCTAACTTTCTAGCTAGGAAAATTTTATATGTTACATACAATAACAAAATCTCCTGCTATAGCAGATCTTAAAACCTTTTATATTATGGTCAAAAAGAATGATGCTATTGTATTACTACAGGACGGTGTATTGTACGGATTAAAAAATACTTATGCTCTTCAAAAGCTTATGTCTATTTCTATATTTTTATATGCTTTAAAGGTAGATGTTTTGGCTAGAGGATTAAGTAATAAGTTTTCAGTTAATATTGTACTTATAGAATATAAACATTTTGTTAATTTAAGCGTAAAACATCAACAACAGTTGTCTTGGTAAAAGCTCTTTCGTATATTACTTGACACCTATTTTAGCCGTCATAAAATTTTGTATCTTTATTTTTTATTCATAGTGATATAAAATATTTATCAAAATTACTTATTAAATAATAAACAAAATACTAGGGAATTATTATTAATGACAACAATTAATCAACTAGTACGTAAACCACGTTCCAAAAAAGTTACTAAAAGTAACGTTCCTGCTTTGCAAGCTTGCCCGCAGAAACGAGGGGTATGTACTCGTGTCTATACTACTACTCCTAAAAAACCAAATTCAGCATTACGTAAAGTTTGTCGCGTACGTTTAACAAATGGTTTTGAAGTAACTTCCTATATAGGTGGTGAAGGACATAATCTACAAGAACACAGCGTAATATTAATTCGTGGCGGTCGTGTAAAAGATTTACCAGGTGTTCGTTATCATACCGTTCGTGGTGCACTAGATTGCTCTGGAGTTAAAGATCGTAAGCAATCACGTTCTAAATATGGCGTAAAAAAACCAAAAACTTAATGCTGATATGTTTAAATAAAATAATATTTTCTTAAATTTTCTATATCAAACTCACATAGTAGAGTTTCGTCCCCCCTGAATTAATACCGGAGTATTTTTTATGCCACGTCGTCGCGTTATTGGGCAGCGTAAAATTCTACCTGATCCTAAATTTGGATCAGAATTGCTGGCTAAATTTGTAAATATCCTTATGATTGATGGTAAAAAATCAACTGCAGAAGCAATTGTATATACTGCTCTTAAGATCTTAGCGGATCGTTCTAAAAAAAATCAACTAGAAGCTTTTGAAATAGCATTAGAAAATGTACGACCAGCAGTTGAAGTTAAATCACGTCGCGTTGGTGGTTCTACTTATCAAGTACCGATAGAAGTTCGTCCAGTACGTCGTAATGCTCTTGCAATGCGTTGGATTGTGGAGGGTGCTCGTAAAAGAAACGATAAATCCATGTCTATTAGATTAGCAAACGAATTGTATGATGCTGCAGAAAACAAAGGTACTGCAGTTAAAAAACGTGAAGATGTGCACCGTATGGCTGAAGCTAATAAAGCTTTTGCTCATTATCGCTGGTGATTGCTTAATAATATATAATAAATAAAACAGATCTTCAAATAAAATACCAATATATATAACGCAACTTGAAAATCCTAGTAACAGAGGAATAAGATGGCTCGTACAACACCAATTGTCAATTACCGTAATATAGGTATTAGTGCACATATCGACGCTGGTAAAACTACTACTACCGAACGTATTCTATTCTATACCGGTGTAAACCATAAAATAGGCGAAGTACATGATGGTGCTGCGACTATGGATTGGATGGAACAGGAACAAGAACGTGGTATTACTATTACATCTGCTGCAACTACTGCATTCTGGTCTGGCATGGCTCAACAATTTGAACCACACCGTGTAAATATTATTGATACACCAGGACACGTTGATTTTACAATCGAAGTAGAGCGCTCTATGCGTATTCTAGATGGTGCAGTAATGATTTATTGTGCTGTTGGTGGTGTTCAGCCTCAATCTGAAACAGTATGGCGTCAAGCAAACAAATATAAAGTACCACGCATAGCATTCGTAAATAAAATGGACCGTATGGGCGCTAATTTTCTAAAAGTTGTTAGTCAAATAAAAACACGTTTAGGTGGTAATCCAGTTCCAATACAGCTAGCTATTGGTTCTGAAGAAAATTTTACTGGTGTTATTGATTTAGTAAAAATGAAAGCTATCAACTGGAATGATGCTGACCAAGGAGTTACCTTTGAATACCAAAATATTCCTAAGGATATGTTTGTTCTTGCTGAACAATGGCGTCAAAATTTAATAGAATCAGCAGTAGATTCTTCAGAAGAACTAATGGAAAAATATTTAAGTGGCGAAGAACTAACTGAAAAAGAAATTAAAATAGCTCTGCGTCAACGAGTTCTTAACAATGAAATTATTTTAGTAACTTGTGGTTCTGCATTTAAAAATAAAGGTGTTCAGGCAATGTTAGATGCAGTAATCGATTATTTACCATCACCAATAGAAGTACCCGCAATCAATGGTATTATAGATGATCGAAGAGATACACCATCTGAACGTAATGCTAATGATGATGAACCTTTTGCCGCTCTGGCGTTTAAAATTGCTACAGATCCATTTGTTGGCAATCTAACTTTTTTTCGCATATATTCTGGTGTAATTCATTCTGGAGATATAGTATTGAATTCCGTCAAATCTACACGTGAACGATTTGGTCGTATTGTTCAAATGCATGCTAACAAACGTGAAGAGATTAAAGAAGTACGCGCTGGTGATATAGCTGCTGTTATTGGCCTAAAAGACGTCATGACGGGTGACACTTTATGTCACCCAGATGCACCAATTATTCTAGAGCGCATGGAATTTCCAGAACCGGTAATTTCTATTGCTGTAGAACCAAAAACTAAAGGGGATCAAGAAAAAATGGGCCTAGCTTTAAACCGCTTAGCGAAAGAAGACCCATCATTTCGTGTATGTACTGATGAAGAATCTAATCAAACTATTATTTCAGGTATGGGTGAGTTACATTTAGATATTATTATTGATCGTATGAAACGAGAATTTAATATTGAAGCTAACATCGGTAAACCTCAAGTTGCTTATCGCGAAACTATTAGCGTAAAAGTTATTGATATAGAAGGTAAACATGTTAAGCAGTCTGGTGGTCGTGGTCAATATGGTCATGTAGTTATAGATATGTATCCACTAGAACCAGGATCTAATGCACAAGGTTACGAGTTTATTAATGATATTAAAGGTGGTGTAATACCTGGTGAATACATTCCTGCAGTTAATAAAGGTATTCAGGAACAACTAAAATCTGGTCCACTAGCCGGTTATCCCGTAGTTAATCTTGGTGTGCGTTTACACTTTGGTTCTTATCATGATGTTGATTCTTCTGAATTAGCATTTAAATTAGCAGCTTATATTGCTTTTAAAGATGGCTTTAAGAAAGCTCAGCCAATTCTTCTTGAGCCAATTATGACTGTTGAGGTAGAAACTCCAGAAGAAAATACTGGTGATGTTATAGGTGATCTTAGTCGTCGTCGTGGAGTTTTACGTGGTCAAGAACCTAATGTTACTAGCGTTATAATTCATGCTGAAGTTCCATTATCTGAGATGTTCGGATACGCTACTCAATTACGTTCTTTAACTAAAGGTCGTGCATCCTATTCAATGGAGTTTTTAAAGTATGATGCTGCTCCAAAGAATATTGTGCAAACTGTTATTGAAGCACGTGGTAAATAAGATATTAATTGCAAATATTGATCTCGTGTTCTCTTTTCAATAGAGGACACAAAAGTAAGGAATAAAGTTATGTCTAAAGAGAAATTCGAACGTAAAAAACCGCACGTTAATGTAGGTACTATAGGCCATGTTGATCACGGTAAGACTACTTTAACAGCTGCAATTACAACAGTGTTAGCTAAGACCTACGGGGGTTCTGCACGAGCCTTTGATCAAATTGATAATGCACCAGAAGAAAAAGCTCGGGGTATTACTATAAATACATCTCATGTTGAGTATGATACTAAAATGCGTCACTACGCACATGTTGACTGCCCTGGACATGCTGACTATGTTAAAAATATGATTACTGGTGCTGCTCAGATGGACGGAGCTATCTTGGTTGTTGCAGCTACTGATGGCCCCATGCCTCAAACACGTGAGCATATACTTTTAGGTCGTCAAGTTGGTGTACCTTATATTATTGTATTCATGAATAAATGTGATTTAGTCGATGATGAAGAGCTACTTGAACTAGTAGAAATGGAAGTACGTGAACTACTTTCTCAGTACGACTTTCCAGGAGATAATACTCCTATCATTCGTGGTTCTGCCTTAAAATCTTTAGAAGGAGATAGTGAATGGGAAAGTAAAATTACAGAACTTGCTGCTACTTTGGATACTTATATACCAGAACCAGAACGTGCCATTAATAGACCATTTCTATTACCAATAGAAGATGTTTTCTCTATTTCTGGCCGTGGTACCGTTGTTACTGGACGTGTAGAACGAGGCATAGTCAAAGTTGGTGAAGAAATTGAGATTGTTGGAATTAAAGATACTGTGAAATCAACTTGTACTGGAGTAGAAATGTTTCGTAAACTACTCGATGAAGGGCGTGCAGGTGAAAATGTTGGTGTATTGTTGCGTGGTATTAAGCGTGAAGACATTGAACGTGGTCAAGTATTAGCTAAACCAGGATCTATTAAACCACATACTAAATTTGAATCAGAAGTATATATATTAACCAAAGAAGAAGGAGGGCGTCATACTCCATTCTTTAAAGGATACCGTCCACAATTTTATTTCCGTACTACTGATGTAACAGGTACTATTGAATTACCAGAAGGAGTGGATATGGTCATGCCAGGTGATAATATTAAAATGATTGTTACACTAATTCATCCAATTGCAATGGAAGATGGTTTGCGTTTTGCAATCCGTGAAGGAGGACGTACTGTTGGCGCAGGGGTTGTAGCTAAAATAATAAATTAAATTTTATACTTACATACTGTTTAATAAATAAAAGAACTTTGAATCACCTTTTATTTATCAAACAGTATGTAAGTCATATATTATATAAATATTTATAGTAAATTTCTTTAAAGTATAATTATACACAATGTAACTATTTATTTTTATTTTTATTTAGCATATCTATATTAGATTAAGATTATTGAGTAATATATTACAATATTTTATTTTTACTATTTTTAAAACATCATAAAATTATACAATAGTAATTACAAAAAATATTATAGCTTCTGGTAATTCAATATTATATACATATGTAATAATCATTTATCAAAAATTAATGCATATTTAAAATGATTTAAATATTATATTACTTCTTCTTAAGAAGAAAAATGTAAATAACAAAAATATTACGAGAATATATTATTCTAGAATATGGTTATATCATCTTGTAAATTAAATAATTTTCGCTAAATTAATAATTTTAAGAATATAAATACATTTTTTTATAAAAATTTCATATACATATTATTTATGGTATTATTACTTCTCTAGGTAGATAATAATGAATAATCTTTATTATATTACAATATAATTATAATTTATTAAGATTTATTTAATATAATTTATAACTCAAATATTCTATGTAATATAAATTAATACTTAGTTTTAATATTTTTTACAAAAATATAATTTGTGACCATTTTATATAAAATTTGTTATAAAATTATATTTTAATATATAATATATTATTAATAATCAGTAATATAAATTATATACAATAATAATATTATTATTTTGTATAGCTATTATTTAAATTTAAATTACAAAACTTATATTTATGTTATTACTATAACGTTGTAATCTAATATTATTAGACATATCTAATATATAATACTTATAACATAATGTAATTATTATTTATATATATGAACTATATCAAATATAGTAATATAAAGATATATAATTATTATTACTATAATATATAGCGGATATGTAACTATGTATTAGTTAGTTTATTCCACATATCTTTATTAAGATTTGAGTTACTTATAATATATTTTTTATCCTAAATATTACTAATTAGTAAATAATATATGGTTTGTATGCATATGTAAATATGAATATAAAATATATAGACTAATATAATACTTTAATATCTTTTATATATAGTATTTTACATATAAAAATATTTTAATACAATATATACTATAGAATATTAATTATGTACTTAATTAAGTTATACGTAATCAACATATTATAGTTGATATATATTGCTTTTATTACATTAAATATCAATAAAACATTCTTTTAGACAATTATAACATTAAATGTTTTTAAAATTATTAAATTTTATTATTATATATAATAATATATTGTCTATATAGTATAAAAAATGTTTTTTATAAAATTGATATAAATAAAAATATTATCATATGATAATTAATTTACTAATGCAATAAAATTAATTTTAGCTAGATTTGTTATTATTTTAAATAATAAAATATAGCATAAATAAAATAATAATTTTATTTATGTAACATATAATCTTGTACCTATAATATGAAAAAATATATAGTGGAGCACTTAATGATAAGTAATAACTTAATCACACAATTACAAAAAAGAGGTATCATTGCTCAAATAACTCATGAAGACACATTAATAAAGAGATTAACTCAAGGACCAATAACATTATATTGCGGTTTTGATCCTACTGCTGATAGTTTACATATAGGACATCTAGTTCCATTGCTATGTCTTAAGCGCTTTCAGTTACAAGGGCATACGCCAATTACTTTAGTAGGTGGAGCAACAGGCATGATCGGTGATCCATCCTTTAAAATAAACGAACGCAAATTACATAATGAACAAACTATATATCAATGGATGAAAAAAATAAAACATCAAATGTCATTATTTGTAGATTTTAACTGCGATAAAAATAAAGCTATTATAGCTAATAACTATGATTGGTTTAGCACAATGAATGTTCTTACATTATTGCGCGATATTGGGCAACACTTCTCTATTAATCAAATGATTAAAAAAGAAGCTGTAAAACACAGATTAACACAAAATGGTATAGGTATTTCCTTTACTGAATTCTCTTATAATATATTGCAATCTTATGACTTTGCTAATCTAAATAAATTATATGGTGTTGAATTACAAATAGGTGGTTCTGACCAATGGGGAAATATAACTTCAGGTATTAATTTAACTCGTCGCTTATATCATAAACAAGTATGGGGTTTAACTGTACCTTTAATTACAAAAATAGATGGTACTAAATTTGGTAAAACTGAAAATGGTACAATTTGGTTAGATCCAACTAAAACAAGTCCTTATAAATTTTATCAATTTTGGATTAATACTGCAGATGCAGACGTATATCGATTCTTAAAGTTTTTTACCTTTATGGATTTAGAAGATATTACTTGTCTAGAAAAAGCAGACAAGTATAGAGAGCAACAAACACCACGCGCACAATATATTCTAGCTAATATTATGACTGATATGGTTCATGGTAAAGAAGGATTAGCTGCTGCACAACGCATTACTCATAGTTTATTTTATGGCATACTAAATGATATGACTAAAGATGATTTTAGTCAACTAGCACAGGATGGTGTACCTATGATTATGCTTAAACATACTGCAGACTTGCAACAAGCATTAGTTGATTCCAAATTACAACCGTCTCGAAGTCAAGCACGTCAAATTATTCTTGCTAATGCAATTAGCGTTAATGGTTTTAAACAATCTAATCCGCAATATCTTTTTAAGGATACAGATCGTCTTTTTAAAAAATTTACTTTATTGCGTTGTGGTAAAAAACATTATTGTCTTATTTATTGGAAATAAATTATTAATGTAATTATAAGATTATTATTATGAATAACAATATTATTTCATACATTACAAAGATTTATTTACTTGTTGTAAAAGTATTCAATCATAAATTCAAAATACTTATTTTACAAAAATATATAATATTATGTCTGTATTCTTCAGTATATTTATAATATTACTTAATATATTTTATGAAGCATTTAATAATTATATGAATATATTATAATTACCTTTTCTAAGAAAAAATAAATACTATAATATTTATTATATAGTAATTATACATATAATAAATAAGATATTATCTCTATAATTAATTAAAAATTACTTATCTTAATTTGGATAATATTTTATACATATAATGTATTAGCTTAATATAGCTATATTCAAGATTTTATTTTAATGATATATAATAATAAAATATAATATTAAGTGATATTTAGCGACTATTTATTTAAAATAGTTAGAAGTATTATTAATAATATGTTTTATATAAAATATCTATATTAATTTATTGAAAATACAATATATATAATAATATATTACAATGTAATATTTTCTTATAATATTAAATTTACTATATAATTAACGCGCAAGTAACGGGCCTAATAAACATCCACCAAGTAAATGCATATGGATATGATAAACTTCCTGTCCTGCATTGTGATTACAATTAATTATCAAGCGATAACCATCTTGCGCAATTTTTTCTTTTTTAGCTATTAAAGATGCTGAGATAATCATACGCCCTAATGCAGCTTCGTGTTCTGGTTTAATATCATTAATAGTAGGAATACACTGATTAGTAACAATTAGAATATGACTAGGTGCCTGTGGAGAAATATCTCGAAATGCAGTTACTAAATTATCTTGATAAAGAATATCAGCAGTTATTTCACGACGAATAATTTTACTAAAAAAAGTTTCTTGTACCATCAAATATCCTTAAGATATCAAGTAAATATCTTCTTTGTATATTATATATAATAATATTAAAATTTTTTAAATATATCAATATAATACAGATTATAAAAAATTTTTTATTAAATTTTATCTACTTTAAGACATGCAACTTTATGGTAAAAATTACCTTTCATTAACGGACGTATTATAGTACATTGATAATCTGCTATTGGACAACGTGTACAGAAAATACATCCTAATGGTGGATTTATTGGTGAAGGTAATTCTCCTTTTAATATGTGTATTTGCTTTTGTTGTTCTACATCAGGATCTGGAATAGGCACTGCAGATATTAATGCTTTAGTATAAGGATGCAGAGAATTAGAGTATATTTCTTCATAAGTTCCAAATTCAACAACATGTCCAAGATACATTACCATAATCCAGTCAGAAATATGCTTTACTATAGTTAAATTATGAGCTATAAAAATTAAAGACAGTCTCATTTTTTCACGTTGTAATTGTTGTAATAAGTTAACTATTTGTGCTTGAATAGATACGTCTAATGCAGATATTGGTTCATCACAAATAATTAACTTAGGTTGAAAAAGTAATGCACGAGCAATACTAATGCGTTGACATTGACCACCAGAAAATTCATGTGGATAACTATTAATAAAATTGGGTAATAATCCAACTTTTACCATCATATTTTTAACTTTATCCTTTATTTCTGCATATAACATTTTCGGATAATATGTTTTTAATGGTTCTGCAATAATCTCACCAACTGTCATACGCGGATTTAATGATGATAAAGGATCTTGAAAAATCATCTGAATATCTTTACGTACTAAATGCCACTCTTTTGCATCTATATTTAATAAGTTCTTACTCAGCCATTCTACACATCCATCGGTTACTGTTATTAAGCCAATTAAAGCTCTTGCAACAGTAGATTTACCGCAGCCAGACTCACCTACTATACCTAATGTTTCACCTTCATGTAATAACAAATTAACACCATCAACAGCTTTTAATATTTTAGCTGGATGCCAGAACCATGTTTTATTGTTTTTAATATTAAAATATACTTTAAGATTCGTAACCTTGAGTAATAATTTTTTATCTTTATATTTTTGATTCATACTAATTCCTGCACTTTTTTAAAGCAGGCTCGTACATGCCCTATACTTAATTGTTCTAACAATGGTATTTTATGTATACAAATATCCATAGCATAAGCACAACGCGGGTGGAATGGACATCCTGTAGGCACACTTAATAAATTCGGTGGATTACCAGGTATTGTTATTAAAGATTCATTTTTACAATGAAAGTGTGGGATAGCGTTAAGTAAACCGATAGAATATGGGTGACTAGGTGAATAAAAAATATCACGAGTAGAACCATATTCTATCATTCTTCCCGCATACATTACCAATACTTTATCACAGATACCTGCTATTAAACCAAGATCATGAGTAATTATAATAATAGCAGTATTAAATTCTTTTTTAATTTTTTTAAAAAGATACATAATTTGCGTTTGAATTGTAACATCTAATGCTGTTGTTGGTTCATCCGCTATTAATAATTTAGGCTGGCATAATAATGCCATAGCAATCATTACTCGTTGACGCATACCTCCAGAAAATTCGTGTGGAAACATATGCATACGCTTACGAGATTCAGGTATTTTTACTGCATCTAACATACGAACAGATTCTTCAAAGGCTAAAGATTTTTTTATACCTTTATGTAAGGTTAGAACTTCAATCAGTTGTTCTCCTATACACATATATGGATTAAGTGAAGTTATTGGATCTTGAAATATTATTGCAATTTCTTTAGCACGTATCTTATTAAGATGTTTTTCTGGTAGATTTAAAATTTGATGACCTTGAAATAACGCTGAACCATCTATTTTACCATTTTTTGCTAGTAATCCCATTAGCGCAAAAGCAGTCTGAGACTTACCCGATCCAGACTCACCAACAATTCCTAAAATTTCACCTTTTTGCATAGAAAAATTTAAATCTTTTACCGCTACAAGAGAGCCATTATTAGTAGAAAAAGTTACACAAAGATTTTTTACTACAAGAAGATGTTTAAATTTTTTTTTTTGTGGAATCATTATAAAAGTCCTTTAATATCTTTAGGATCAAAAGCATCACGCAAGCCGTCTCCGATAAAATTGAAACAAAATAATGTTATAACTAAAAATGCAGATGGATATATCAATAACCATGGAGATACTTCCATTGAATTAACACCATCACTTAATAGTGTACCCCAACTACTTAATGGCTCTTGAATTCCTAAACCAAGGAAGCTTAAAAAAGATTCAAATAGAATCATATTAGGTACAAGTAGTGATGCATATACGACTACTAAACCTAATACATTAGGTATAATATGACGAGTAATAATTTTATACGTAGAAACTCCTCCTACTAAAGCTGCTTCTATAAACTCTTTATGTTTTAGACTTAAGGTTTGACCACGTACAATACGGGCCATATCTAACCAAGATACCATACCAATAGCAATAAAAATTAAAAAAATATTATGTCCTAAAAAGGTAACTAGCAAAATAACAAAAAACATGAATGGGAAAGAATGTAAAATTTCAAGAATGCGCATCATTAAAGAATCTATTATACCACCGATATAACCTGCTATTGAACCATATAAAGTACCCATTATAACTGATACTAAAGCCGCAGCAATACCTACTAAAAGAGAAATACGACCACCGATACCAATACGTACTAATAGATCACGTCCTAAAGCATCTGTCCCAAAATAATGACCAGAGGATGTGTTTGGTTCTATAGATATCATATCCCAATCAATATCATCATAAGAAAATGGAGATATCATAGGTGAAATACATACAAACATAGCAATTAAGATTAATATATATAAACTAGAAATAGCTGCTTTATTATGAATAAAGCGCAAATAAGCATATTTCCATAAGCTACGACCTTTAATTGTTACAAATTCGTTAAAATTATTTTTTAAATAAATATTTTTTTTATTAATTAACAAGTATTTCCTCCTAATCAATAACGTATTTTAGGATCTATAATGGCATACAGAATATCAATAATCGCATTAAATAGAATAGTAAGCATTCCAACAATAATTGTTAGACTCATAACTAAAGAGTAGTCACGATTAAGAGCACCGTTAACAAAGAGTTTACCTATACCAGGTAAGCCATATATTGTTTCAATTACCATGGAACCGGTAATAATACCAACCAAAGTAATCCCGGAATAAGATATTACCGGTAACAATGCAGGTTTTAATGCATGATGAATAATAATACGGTACATTGATAATCCTTTAGCACGTGCAGTACGAATAAAATTAGAATGTAGAATTTCAATCATTGAACTGCGAGTAATACGAGCAATATTTGCAATATAAGATAAAAATAATGCTACTATTGGAAGAATCATAAATTTTATATCCCCGCCATTCCAGCCTCCAGCAGGTAACCATCGCAACTGAATAGCAAAAATTAATATTAGTAAAGGTGCTACTACAAAATTAGGTATAACCACTCCAATCATTGCAAACCCCATAACTACATAATCCCATTTACTATTTTGTTTGATCGATGCCAATATTCCTGCCGTCAATCCTAATATGATTGCTAATATAAATGCGATAAAACCTAATTTAGCAGATACAGGAAAAGCAGCACTAATTAAATCATTAACTGAATAATCTTTATATTTAAAAGAAGGACCAAAATTACCATGGCTTAATTGCAACATATATTGACTATATTGTTTCCATATTGAATCATTAAAATGATATTTTTCTTCAATATTTGCTAGTAATTCAGGTTGTAATATCCGTTCATTAGTAAATGGACTACCGGGTGTTAGTCGCATGATAAAGAATGATATAGTAATTAAAATAAATAATGTAGGTATAGTTGCTAATAAACGACAAATAATAAATTTTAACATTAACTAGCCTTTTATTTTAACTGTAAAAAATATTTTTTATGACATAATAATTGATTTTTTATAAACATTTGTCTCTTAATATGTAGTATTATTACTATTTCATAGTAATTTGTAATTATACTATTTTTAGTTTATTCATAATAATATAATTATCTTAATATTAAATATATTTTGTATTGATATATTTATATGTAAATAATAAGAAATCATAATATTTTATTGAACTATTAATAAATTATTTTATATATATCAGTATAATTTGATTCATATCATATTATATTATTTTAATAACTATTTGATTTTTTAGAAAATTATATTATGAATATTATCTCAGTTTATTACTAAGCGATTATATAGAACATTATATTAATAACTGTCATATTAAATTCATTATAATAGTAATTATACAATATGATCTAGAAAATATCGTAGATATTTTATTAGAAATATTAAATAAAATTTTATATATTATCAATATTTTACATTATATATACTTTTATTTTTTAAATATTTAATAATAATTAATATTATTCGATAATATACTATATTATAGTATAGTATAATAAGTAGAATATTAATTGATAATATAAAAATATATTATCTCTGTTTAATATATTTTATTAATATAATTATTTATATTATTTAATAAATAATTTTATTTTAATGTGATTAATCTTTATTAAGATATAACAAATATAAAGCACTTAACAAATAAAATTTTACTATAAAATAACAATGATATATTAGATGACAAGGTTGTATACAATAATTATTAATGAATAATATTTTTAATTTCATAAAATATATATAGAAATAAATATTTTAACTTATTGTAGTATTTTGTAAATTATTATTATAGATTAATTCATTTAATATAGTTAATTTAATATTAATTAATTGATTTTTTAATGCATGCAAAGAATTTTATGTACTTACTAAATATATAATTGATGATTGTAATCATATATAATGTATGTACTTTAAATTATTTATAGGATATAATATCATATTAGTAAGTATTGCTTAATTTTAGTATAGAGAAATGTATCATTTTATTACAAATATTATTTATACTAAATCATGATATCATATATTTTTTATAAAAAACATATATAATTAATTTATTTAAATATTAATTTTTTAGTGATTAATAATAAAATAACTTTAGTGTTTTACTAATTAGTAAAATATTATTATATATCATAGTCAATTATATTATTTTTATTTTACTTGTATTAATTTTAAATAAAAATAATTTAAATATATAAAATATATAAAAAATTAATTTAATTAACTAATAATCAATAAATTTTTATATCTAATTATATTAATGATCTCTTTTATTGCAATAAAAATTATGTATTTAAAATAATTTATTACTCATGTAAATTACTCATGTAATAAGTATTATACTTATACTTATAATATAAATAATCTATATATTGATTATAATACTAAAGTTTTTGATATTTTTTTATAAAATACTGAATAATTATTATTTCTCTTAATCTCTTAAAAGATATTATTATTAATTAATAACTATATAATGATATAGCTTATTATAGTATTTTTATTCTTAATAATAAAATATCTAGTTAAACTATATTTAACATAGCATTTTTTATGCAAAAACATTATTATAGAAATAAATATATAAAAAATATATTAATATAATAATAAACAATTAAAATCATTGTATAATAACATAAGATATTTTATATAACATTTACACTATTTTAGTTAGATAATTATTATAATCTTTATGATTTTATTAATCCAACTTTTATTAATGCTATAAAATTATATATTACAATAATATATATTATATTATAATTTAATTTATTACAATCACTATGATTAATAATCTTTCATATAATTATTTTATTTGCTATATATTAAAACCTTAAATATAATAAAATTCATTCTAAAATAGAATTTTGAAATATTATATGTTATGTGTATATAATATATTAACATCTTTTATACAAAATCAGTATAGATTGGCATAAGTTATTTTATGAATACATTAATAATTTTATTATATTAAATAATAATTGGTAGAGATTTAATATAATTAATAATTATATTGCAGTAATATATTGATTTTTATCAATGTATTAAATAGATATTATTATATATTCAGTATATTATTTAATGTTTATATTGTTAATTATTTTTATATACTAATGTTTGATTTGACTTATGTAATAACTAAAATAATTCAGTCATTATAAATTAATTAAAGTTTTTGCATAGTATATATTGTTATATATCATCAGAAATATAAAAGTCAATATTTTATATATTTATTAATGATATTATGATATATGAAATATTTATTCTATATTTATTTTCAATAAATATATATGAACAGTTACTTAATAAAGTTATTATCAACCTTATTGATCATAAAATATTATTTGTTATCATAAATAATATTTTTTATAATTTTAAAGATAATTATTAAATAATATTTTTAGTATTTTTATATAATAAAATCTAGACTATAGTTTTCATGTGATAATTATAAGTCTTGAAGATTAGTAATAAAATATATTTAAAATATATCTTAATATATATTATTAAATAATGATTAGATAAAGATATAATATAAAAAATCATTTAATAGTTTTTATTTATTATGAAATCAATATTATAGCGATTAAATAGCTACTGGTGCTTTAATACTAGGATACGGATTATAATTTTGTATTTCAAAATCTTCATAACAATAATCAAAGATAGATGCTGGCTTACGTTTAATAAACAATTTAGGTAAAATACGAGGTTTACGACTCAGTTGAAGATATATTTGTTCCATATGATTATTATATAAATGAGTATCACCTCCGGTCCAAATAAAATCACCTAGTTCAAAATCTAACTGTTGCGCTATCATATGTAATAAAAGAGCATAGCAAGCAATATTAAAAGGTAATCCAAGAAATACATCACAAGAACGTTGGTAAAGGTGGCAAGATAACTTGTTATTAGAGCAATAAAATTGGAACAAAGCATGACAAGGAGCTAGTGACATTTTATCTAAATCTCCAACATTCCATGCAGAAACAATTATACGACGCGAATTAGGGTTTTTTTGTAATTGTTCTATAACTCTACTAATCTGATCAATTTTAGAACTATGAATAGTTTCCCAAGAACGCCATTGTTTACCATATATAGGGCCAAGATCACCATTTTTATTAGCCCATTCATTCCAAATATTTACATTATGCTTACGTAAGTAAGCAATATTAGTATCTCCCTTCAAAAACCATAATAATTCATAAATTATAGCACGTAAATTGCAGTATTTAGTAGTCACTAATGGAAAACCATTTTTTAAATTAAAACGCATTTGACATCCAAAAATAGATAAAGTACCAATTTTTGTTCGGTCAGATTTGTTTGTTCCTTCAGATAGTACTAATTTGATTAAATCAAGATATTGTTTCATGTTACCTCAACAACATTATATTATTAAATTGTCTTAATATATAGAAATAAGAGATAATTATATAAATATTAAGTAAATATTATTTTGTTGCTAAGAGCGAAGATAAGCCCATATTATTATAAATATACCAGAAATAATCATTGGAATAGATAAAATTTGTCCCATACTAATACAATTATAAAAAAGTCCAATTTGGATGTCTGGCTCTCGAAAAAATTCAACTAAAATACGTAACACACCATAACCTATAAGAAACCATCCAGAAACAGATCCCATTATGGGAGGATATTTTTTACAAGCAAATAGATTTAATACTATAAATAGTAATACTCCTTCTAATAGCATTTCATATAATTGTGAAGGATGACGAGGTAACATTCCATATTTATTAAAAATATTTTGCCACTGCATATTATGATTAGCTAATATCATATCTTCTTTTTGGGATCTAGGAAATAACATTGCCCAACTAGTATTTATACTAACACGTCCCCATAGTTCACCATTAATAAAATTACCTAAACGTCCTGCACCTAAGCCAAATGGTATTAATGGAGCAATAAAATCAGCAATTTGAAAAAAATTACGTTTGCTATGTTTTGCAACAAATAAAATGACTAATATAACTCCAATTAAACCACCATGAAATGACATACCACCCTCCCAAATCTTAAAGAGGTAAAATGGATTTTCAAGAAATAAAGAAAAATTATAAAATAGTACATAACCAATGCGACCACCAAGAAAAACTCCTAAAAAACTTAAATAAAGAAGATTTTCAACTTCATCTTTCGTCCAATCATTGTTTGTTTTATTAGCACGATGTAAAGCTAAAATTAAAGCAAACACAAAACCTAATACATACATTAATCCATACCAATACAGAGATACGGGTCCTATAGAAAAGATAACCGGATTAAAATTAGGGAAATATAAATATTTAGTCATTTAGTACCATAAAATAATATCAAATATAATCAAAGAAATTAACTACTATATAAAAAATATAATATATTAAATATAGTTTTTACTATATTAAATATGATGTTTTATTAATTTACAATTAAACTTTACAATAAATATATTGTATATAAATAGTTACTATTTGTAAAGTTTATTATTTTAACATGTTAAATGCATTATATATTTAATATAATATATGTAATGCATCATTGTATATAATATATAGTAATTATCATAAATTATATAGTTAAAAATTGAGATGACAAAGATTACATAAAATAATAAAACTATGTAAATTATTATAGTTTTAATTAATACTACATTAATAAGATATTTTATAAAAAATAAATAAATATTAATTTTTAAAAATTTTTTAATTTTAATATATTATAATTATTAAATTATTATAATATATTAATTACTGTCTATACTATAATTATATCTATATATAATATTGTTTATATTCACATAAAATCATTTTTTATTAAAAGATATATCAGATATTATATCTTTAATTTTTTTAGATTTTAAAAAATTTTTTAACAAAATACTGCATAATTTAATTGTTTATATTAATAATTAATACTAATTAAAAAAAATATTAATCAATGTTTTATATGTTTTATATAAAGTAATTATTTTATTATTATAATAATATACGATATTATTATAATAATGTATTTAACGTTATATATAAATAATATTAATATACTTAATAAATAAGTAATTAATGATAAATATCATATAGATTAGTATTTAATAATACTATTATATTAAGATATATTTATTAATACTATTATTAGTTCATAACTATTGTAGTATTATCTTATTTGTATTAATATTAGTAATACTAGATACTATAATTAACATTAAATACAAAACTGAATATAAAGTAAAACCTATATATTATAAATATTTATATTAGAATATTTTATATAAAACGTCAAAATAATTAACTAATAACACTATATAAGTATTTTTATATTAAAAATTATTATATAATAAATAATATATTTTTTAATATAAATAATTTTGTAAAACAGTAAATAACATTGCAACAAAAATCTAAAAAATATTCAAAATAATAAAATAAAAAATTTAAATATTTATAGTATATAAATAATATAAATATTAAAATTTTTGAATTTTTTAAAAATATTATTCATATTTAGTTATTAAAAAATACATTTCATTTCATTGTATTAAAATATATTATATTGTATTACATAATTGTTATGTATTTTTTAAAATTTATGTTTTTAAATATTTATGATATACTTGCATAAGTATTTATTAAATATAATCGGTGTTTTATAAAAAGAAGAAAGACAAATATTTAAATACTGTATTTTTTTAATAAATATTTTACTATATGTTATCTTTATCTTAATAACTATCCATAGTTACCAACATTACATTAATATTAATAGAACTATACTAGTAATGAAATAAATTATTTAATATAATTTATTACATATTAATTGCTAGTTAAAAATATATTTAATTTATTTATATTGTTAAGCGTAAAATTTTTATTAAACAATACAAATTATTAAATAATTATTTTTAATATATCAATTATCATATAATAAAAACAATTATATAATTAAATAAAAAATAATTTAACTATCATAATATTACTTGTCATAAGTATAAAAATAATTTTATGCTATTACTCTAAATAAAAAATTACATATATTTGTATATTTTAAGACACTAATTAAAGTATTTTTTATTTTTAAAATAATTCTAACTTAAACAACTTAACAATATTATTATTACTAATATTGTATTATTACTTATTCTAGTATATACACATTTATTAGCAATCTCTTTGATTTATCTTTTAAACAATTTCTAGGAGCTTCCTATGATATATTGATTGTAGTCTGTTATTGTATCTTAAAATCTATTAATACAATTATAGTTACAATGTATTTAATAATTTTTAGTAAAATTTACACTGAATAATTAACTATATTAATAATAGCTAAAATTATTTAAGTCGTCAAAAGTATATTATATTATAATTTAATATAAATATATTTTTAGAAAAAATTATTATTGATAATAATTAATTATAATATCATACTAAACAATAGGTATATTTCACTAAATTAAATATTACATATCTATATATTTAACATAAATCCAGTTCTTAATATCAAATTTAATACAGTTAGAAAATACATATACAAATATTTTCTTCTTATATTTAAATATTTATTATAATGATGTTATTATTATAAAATTTAATTTTTAATAAAAATTGATTCGCACAATTAATATATATTCTTTGATGCGATATTTATATTTTCACACATCGTCTATTATAATAATTTTATAAAATCTATATGATGCTAAGTAAGTAGTATGTTTAAAAAATGAATATGTTAAAATACTAATAAATATCTAATTTATATCTATTAGTACTAAAAAATTAGAAATATTAAAGTCAAATATCTTACATGATTATATATAATATAATAAAAAGTTAACTAACTAATTAAATATAGCATAATTGATTTTAAAATATTACGTATATATAAATTATTTAATAAATAAACAAGAATATACAATTAATATTTATTTAATAAATTTTTTTGTATCTTTATATTAAAAATAATTTAATGTTTATAACATAAATTATTACTTATAAATATAGGTATAAAAATAACCGGATAGATTTTATTCTATCCGGTTTAGATTATAAGCCCAGTAAACCACTCCAACAACCAAAAATTCCTATTAAAAAAAATCCTATAATAATCCATAATGCATTAATTTTTTTATACAAAAGCCACATACAACTAAAGGTCAATAATAATGGTATTAAACCTGGCATTAATTGATCTAAAATTGTCTGAATAGTTGTTACTGTAGTATTACCAGCTTGATCAGTAATATGGGTAACTACTAGTGGAATATTAACATGTGTCCATTTATTTACTAAAGCACCCATAACAAAAAGTCCTAAAATAGATGCTCCTTCTGTTAATTTCTGTAAAACACCTCCACCCATATCATTAACTATATCAAGACCTTTCTTATATCCATAAGATACCCCATAATAACAGACTAATAAACGAACTAAATTAAATAATATAAAGAATAATAATGGACCTAGAACGCTTCCAGTCATTGCAATACCTGCACCTAAAGCAGCAAATACTGGACGTAAAGTACCCCAAAATATTGGATCACCCACACCAGCTAATGGCCCCATTAAACCCACTTTAATGCCATTTATAGCGCCATCATCAATAGAGGCGCCATTAGCTCTTTGTTCTTCCATTGCTGCAGTAACACCTAAAATAGGAGTAGCAACATATGGATGTGTATTAAAAAATTCTAAATGACGTTTCATAGCTTGTTTTCGATCATCTGTATTTTTTGGATACAAACGACGAATGACTGGTACCATAGAAAAGCAAAAACCTAATGCCTGCATACGTTCAAAATTCCATGAACCTTGTAATAAGTTAGATCTTAAAAATACTTTACCTAAATCACCTGCTGTTAATTTTGTTTTCATATTGTTATTTGTAATCAATGTTGTTTTATTAACCATTTTGTATACCTTATTAATCTAATGTATTATCAAGGTCATTATTACTTTCAGTAATTTTAATAACTTGAGATTGATTATATTTAGGACTTAGCTGGATATACAGAATTGCCATAATTATACCTAGTACACCTAATGCAACTAAGTTAAAATTGGTAAAAGCAGCAGTAACAAAACCTAAATAAAAAAATGGCATTAGGTATCCCGCACGCATCATATTTATAACCATAGCATAACCAACAACAACTATCATACCACCTGCAATAGCTAAACCAGAAGTTACAATTGTAGGAATGGCGTTCAGCATAGAATGAACAGCATCAGTACCTACAGAGAAGGCTACAATAACAGCTGGAATAGAAATACGCATAGCTTGTAATATTAACGCAGAACAATGTAGTAAATTAATTGCACGTAAATCACCACGATTCGCTGCATTATCAGCACAATGTTGAAAACCTACAGTAATAGTACGAACAATAATAGTAAGCACTTGACCAGCAGCTGCTAATGGAATGGCTAGTGCAATACCAGCACCTACGCTTTGTCCACCGGCAATAACTAAAATCGTAGAAATAATTGAGGCAAGAGCAGCATCAGGAGCAACTGCAGCGCCGATATTCATCCAGCCAAGAGCAATCATTTCCAAAGTACCTCCTATGATTACCCCAGTTTTAATGTCACCCAATACAATACCAATAAGGGTGCAAGCAATTAACGGACGATGAAATTGAGATTCATCTAAAATAGAACCAATGCCTGCAATACATGCAACAAGAAATATCAGTACAATCTGCAGTGTTGTAATTTCCATTGCATTTCTCCTTTTTATTCAAAAAAATCTTATTTTAGATACAAAAATTAATAAATATCTATTTAGCTATTATTAATTTTCTTGAGTAAATCCATCATATTAAGGCGACTTTCATTAGGAACCTTACGTACTTCTAATTCAATGCCACGCGCATCTAATATTTTTAATGCTTCAATATCTTTGTTATCTACTGATACTGCACTAGTGATTTGTATCTTACCTTTTCGAAAAGCCATACCACCGATATTTATAGATTTAATATTTATACTACTACGTTCTATAAAACGTACAATGTCTGTTAGATTGTTGAAAAGTAACATAACACTATCTTTGGCGTAATCTACGTTATTATAAACCCGGATCATTTTGTCTACATCAACTACATGAGCAGTAACACCCGGAGGTGCAACTTGTTTCAGTAAGGTAGAACGTATAGGATCAGCAGCAACTTCAGTGCTTACAACAATAATGCGGTTTACATTAGTTTCTTTCGTCCAACACGTAGCTACTTGTCCATGTATTAGACGATCATCTATACGTATTAAGCATATTTTCATATGATTGGTAGGTTTTAATAAAATAGATGGTGTAGAAATGGTAGTCTTAACAAGAGAAGGTGTTACTGATATAGATTTTTTTGCATTTAACATACGAATACCTGCGCGACCTGTTTCTATGGCCAATAAAACCAATTCATCAAAACTAATATGATCGTCACGAGCCATAAAAAGTTCAATTAACATAGGTATGTTAACACCAGTAATAACTTGATAATTATTTTTATTAGTAACAATATTACTAGCGGCGTTAAAGGGACTACCACCCCAAGTATCAACCAAGAATATAACACCTTGGCTAGATTTTAGATGCATTAGTTTTTCATTGTATTTTGTAATTAATGTATCAGTATTTTCACCAGGACTAAAATCGATATAAGCAACATTATTTTGTTTACCTAATAACATTTCTGTAGTTTTTAGTAATTGTTCTGCTGCTGTTCCATGCGTGCTAATTATAATAGCAATACTATTCATTAATTACCTCCTTTCTATTTTAATTAAAATTATACTGTACAGTCTATAATAACCAACTGTATCAGTTATATTATGCAATCAAAACATTTTATGTGTTATGTTATATTTTAATAAGACTATTTAATAAATAATTTGCTATCTAACATCTTGATAATACTATATAATGGTAATGAATGAAGTTCTTTAATTTATTTTGTAATATACTTATAAATTTATCTATAATACTATTTATTATTTAATATATGATTATTTTAAACGCAATGGCTTACAAATACATTTATATTATTTATTGATATTAATAATCTTTTATTAAGCAGAATAAAAAATATTTTGAGTTTATTCCTATAATATTAAGACACATCATATTTATGTAACCTTTATTATATAATTTAATAAATTATTTTTTTACAATTATTGTTATTATTATACACTACTATTTCAATTAATAATGATCAAAACTACACATTTCTTAAAAATTTATTAAATGCTAAATATTATTATTTTGGAATCATATATATCAATAATATATTTATGTTGTTGAAATGTATATTGTGCTATTATTATCTGTATTATATATAGTATATTATTATATATTTATTTAAAATAATATGTAGTAATGTTTGATATTCGATATATTGTACAATTTATTATTTGATTTTGATATAATTTATTTTTAATAGCTAGACAGTGTAAACGATATAATGCAGTAATTAATTTTATGGAAAATATACTTAATTAATATAGAGCATTTATTTTTTATTTATTGTATAATTATAAATTACTAGATAAGTTATACTAAAATATAATATACTTTATATATTTTAAATTAAATATATTTCGTATGATACTGCATAATATCTTAATATATATACTTTTATAGTACTTAAGTTAAACATGTTTAATTAATTTTGTTTATATAAAATTTATCAATATACGCAAATAAGGTTGTTTCTTAAAATATCTTTATTATTAATTACTGATATTTATATATGTATAGCATGATACATCTTTTATTTTTTATCTAAAATACAATAAATATTACGTTATAAAAAATATAATAAATAATATGTAAATAAGTTTTTATTTATATTTATGTGATAAAATTTTATTTGTTCTAATATATACAGTTAAACTATGTATTATTATTTAATATATTATTATAAATAAATTAAATATTATTTATATTTTTATATTTATTTGTTATATATTAAATATTATTTTTTGATATACATCAATTTTACTGATTAACTAAATAGTGATTTAATATTCTAAATATTAGATAAAAAATTTTTTATATTCATTAATTGATAATAATATCTTCTCATAGAAAAGTATCAGCCATAAAAAACCCGCATAATGCGGGTTTTTTATGGCTGATACTTTTGTTATATAGCTATTACATTAATTGCAGATGGTCCTTTTTGACCATCTTGTATTTCAAACTCTACTTGCTGCCCTTCAGATAAAGTTTTGAAACCATTACCCTGGATTGCAGAAAAATGAACGAATACGTCTTTACTTCCATCAGAAGGTGTTATAAAACCAAAACCTTTGGCTTCGTTAAACCACTTGACTTGACCTTGTATCTTAGACATCTTTGAGTATTTCCTTTAAATTTTTAAAACGCTATAAGGCATTAGACAGACAAACTAGAGTAGTTGCTGCTTGAGGCACTAAGATAAGAATCGCTAGAGAAGTGATAATTAACGCTATGGTATTTACTTAAAACGTCTTTACTAGAGATGCCACATATATACAGCACTTTACCTCATTTACTTATATATTGTATTACACACTCTATATCTGATAGCAAGTAATTTTTTTATTTAATGTATTTTAAGTAACATAAAAATAATAAAATTACTTGATTATTTAGTTTATTTATATATTTTTTGTAGAATTTTATATTATATCTAAATACTATTTTAGTATTTATTAAATAAGTCATATTATCTATTTTTATGTAAGATGTTAATATATTTAGCAAAGTTAATATATATTAAAAGATACTAAGAATATATAATATAGAATATTATGTCTCTTCAATTAAGATTACATTGTATTTATTTCTACTAAATAATAAATATTTTAATATTATTTTTAATATTAACGCTTAATAGCTAAGTCTAATGTTAAATTACTAAAAAAATATTTAATTAGTTAACATATCTTTATAAAGATATTTAATGATACTGTTCACTTAAGTTATAATATTATATAAATTTTTTAAGTTTTTTATCAAAAAAATTATCTTAAGTTAATATCAAGATATATTCAAACATTTTTTATAAAGAATAGCATATCTTAAAAATCTTTTTAAAGATATAGTTGTTATTATATTCTTTACATTATTGATATTTAAAAATATATTAATGATGTATTTAAAAAATATTTTTTAATGTTTTAATACTGATATATCATCATATCTTAACGATTAATATTAATATATTACACTACTAATGCCTAAATTATTTAGGATATTATATTTTTATATAACATATAATTTTAACTTTAATGTATATTCAAGATAACTTTTTATAAATACATCTAATATGTATTATCTTTTAAAGATTACTTATAATACAGTAAAACCACTATATTACACTGAATAAGACTATAACCATAAAATGGAATATTAAGTTTATAAAATATATATTATTAAATATATGCTATTATATTTAATAATTTATAAGATATAAATTAAAATATTAAAGGTTATTATTTAATAAATAATCAGACATTCTAGATAATTTTGTAATTCTATCGAATATCTAAAATATCAAAAATTTTTGATAGCAAATGATTCTCTAAAAATAAAAATTTTACTAATTTATAAACTATTGATTAAATAATAATTATTTATGTATATAACAAATATACAATCAATCAATATATTAAGAATAATATATTTAATAATACTAATTATTATAAGAATTTTTAAATATTTTATTTATAACTAATGAAAATTTTAATTCTATATGTTATTATATTTATTTAAAAATGTTATTTAATTACAATAGTTTATATATTATCCAATTTATATCTTTAAATAATAGTAATAAAATAGATTATTTTTTAATAAAAAAATCTCATTATATTTCACGATAAATAACTTTAGTATATATTTTATGCAAACAAGAATATAAGATATATTTCTATCTTCTCGTTACTATTTTTATAAAAATATATGATATTACTCACATCAGATATTTGAAAGCTTTTATAAAAAATATTAATAAAGATTAATAATAAAAAATTATTTAAAATAGATAATTATATATTTGCAATTAATGTTTTTATGTATTTTTATAAAAAATATATATAATTATAGTACTATTATTTTTAATAATAATAGTATATTAAATAATATGTGATGCTATTATCATATATATATTATTAATAATTACAAAGGTATTCTTTGTATGAAGATACATATATTATTAATATTATATAAATCAACTAATAAATAAAAAATATTTAAAATATTGATATATTTATATATAAAATATAAATTTTTAAACAAATATTATTTATCTACACATCAATAATATACATATCACTATTTTAAAAAATTAAAAATTTATATAATAATATTATTTGAATAAAATATTTTAACTAACATATATTAAAAAGTATAATTAATAAAATTAATATATTAATTTGGTATGTATAACTAACTAAATTATAGTATCTATTAAAAATAGTTTTTTATTTCTCTTGTTATATTGAGTCATTATTTTTAATACAACTAAAAATATTTCAACTAATTTTATTTAGTTGTAATAATATAGAAAATATAATTTGTATACTTAAAGTAGCATTATTAATAATGTACTTTGATTAAATAATGCAGCGACATTTAATATATATAATAATTTTATTAATTATTAAAATTAATAGAATAAGTTAACACATAAAAAATATATTAATATATAATGTCACTAAGAAGACTAATACATATTAGTCAGTATTAATTATTTTTTATATATTACTTATAATAATAAACATTTATTAATCGAATAATATAAAAATATTTTTTGAAATATATATTATGTTATATATGCTAAATTTTATTATGATAATCAGTATATACTGATTTGAAAAATATATGCATAATATTATTTATTATATCATCTTGAGTAAGATTAAATGATTAATTTTACTAATGTTCTAACTAATCATACATTTATCAAAATTATAATTTTAGTATAATATTATCACTAAATTATAATAATTCTCTTATATAAATAACATGTTTTGAATATAAATTTAATATTTTATCTTTACTTGATCAAAAAGGTAGTATTACTTATATTAATAAGTAAATTATTAATTTTTAAATATATTAATATTAACTATATAATAGTTCTCTTATTATTTATTGAATGATTGATTAATAATAATTTATATTAATTATTATACAATAATATAATTATTTACTTAAATTATATGGATTTTTATAATAAAATTATATTATATATAATAATTTTATTTTAGTATAAAAGAATGGAATATAAGCACTGTTAAAGGCAAGTAATAATATTACTAATCACTAATTAATAAAACTATATTACTAAATAATAATATAGTTTTTTAAAACATTCTTAATAAGATTATACTAGCTAAGTTAATATATATTCTCTTTTTACAGGAAAATAATTTAAATAAAATATTAGAAGTAATATCAGATAATTTATTAATGATTAATATATAATATTTTTTATTTATATGACATTATACAAAAATGCTTATTTACCATATACAATATTAATAATAAGTAGACAATCTTAATAGATTAAGAAGTTCTATGATTTTGACGAAATTATATTGATAATAATTTAACTTATTAGTTTTTTAAATAAATAATTTAAATTCATAACATATTTTATACGTACTTGGACAAAATAATGAAAAAGTTTTTATTGATAATATTGTCTATATGTATGCTAGTAAATTGTCAAGGTATTAATAAAAGCAATAGTAAATATATTATACAACATCAACAACAAATACACAATCAACAATTTTTACCTAATTCTATTATTATACCGAAAGAACAACTGAAATTAACTATGCCCTTACCAATGCAACCTACAACTAAAATCCTCAACTGGAGGGCTTGTCTAGCTCCTTTAATTAAGGAAATAATTTTTTTAAAAGAAATTAAAATCAATAGTATCATTTTAGTGGATCATATACATAATCAAACTAATGGCAATCTAGATACATCTAATGCTACTGTGGTAATAAAACAAATACTACAGAATAGCAATAAAATTACACTTATTTCTGATGATAAAATTATTTTTGCTAAACATGCTCTTGGATTATCTTCAGAAGATAGTTTAGGTTCACGTCGTAAATCTATTGAATTAGGACATATCGTTAATGCACAATATGTACTGTATGGTGTAGCAATAGGTGACACACAATCACCTCAAATTAATATGCAGCTTATGTTGGTAAGAACAGGTGAAATCATATGGCATCATAATTGTATTATCACTCATTAATATGAAGAACATTATAACTTATTGATAACATTGATTTTACTTTTATATATTCTTTGTAAGAATTTATTTATATTAGAAAATGATACCATTCAATAATTGTTATTAATAATATTAATGTACTAATAAATATTTTATCATTATTAATGATAAAATTACTTAACTAATTAGTTAAGTAAAATATATAATTAAGGCAACATAATATTAATACATCTTGTTATATCTAAATAATTAATAAGTATAAAATATAAGTTTAACTCGTTTTTAATATAAAATATATTAAGATTTTTACTTAAAAATATAATATTCAAAATAATAATTAAAATTCATAAATAAAAAATTAATAAATAATATAGTTAAGTATAATAATTATGGTAATCGTAATAAATTATTAATTTAGATGCACTCTTACTATGTTAGTCATTTTAGTATATTACAAATATTAAAAATAATTCAATAATATTTTTTTGCAAAAAAATAAACATATAAATACTATTTTAAAAAATAATAGTAAGTTATTCTGTAATATAATAAGTTAAAATAATAACGATATACTGAAACTTATTATTATCATATAAATATATTTTTTATGATATCTGCTATTTTAACTGAAAATATTCATTATAATTTATTTACTATATTTATAACAATAATTATAAGAGCTAATATATTTATTTAGAATATTTTCTTATATTTATTAATCTCAATATAAATTAAAAATAATCTTAGCTATAGTAATATTTTGTAATATCTTATTCATATAATGTCTTTTATTATAAATATAAAGGTAGGCATTAATAAGTAATTTATATATCTATGATATTATAATTTATAAAGATTACTAAAATTTTTATATTAAATTTATACTTTATATATATTTTTAATAAGATATTAAGTAAATATAAAATATTTAATTAATCATTATTTTATTTTTTTACTATAGTTTTACATAAAACTTTTAACATGATTATACAATTAATTATATTAATTAAGTTTTATATTAATAATACTATTAATTATTTTCTTATTAAGGAATACATATAGAAATATATATTATTTAATAATGCAGTGATATATTATATATTATCAATCATTATTATTATTGTATAATATCAATATTTATAACTTATAATAATGATAAGTAAAATAAATTTTATAAAATAATCAAGAGTTAATATAAATATATATTTATAAAGATATGATAATTAACTTGATATTTAAATATCCAAGTTTATGTATATTCAATAATTTTCATTATAAATTATATTTTATAATAAAAGTTATAATAATTGCATTTTATTTTTAATTAAAATTCAATTCATTTCATAAAATATGTTAACTATTAAATAAGACTAAATTATATTGATAACAATCAATAAAAATTATATACTTCATTAAATGATTTTATTTACAAAGTAATTATATTTATATATAAATGTTGCATTAGATTACTAAACAATAATGTAAATATAATATTTAATATGTTAAAATAAAACATAGATCTATAAGATATTGTACTAAAATAATAAATCTTTTTATTAAAAAATATTTTTATATTTAAAATATTTATATGTAATTATATAATAACAAGATATTTATATAAATATAAAAAAGTTATATTTATGATTTTAGTTAATTATGGCAATAACTATTTGAAAGCTATCATAAATAATATTACTTGACATTCTAAATTAATCAATACAGCATATCGTTGATTATAATTATTGATTATATTCATATGAATATTATTTGATTAAAGTATATAGATTTTTTATAAAAATTTATTATTAAATAATAATGCAATTAGAATAATGATATTAAATAACTAAAATTCATATAATATATTTGTTATATTATCAAAAATTTTATATAAAATTAATAAAGTTTTTATCTTTATAATGTTTTAACTACAGAGATATGTTAAATGAAAAAGTGTTTACTTCTAGTAAGTATTGTTATTTTATTATCTTTCGTAATTAATATTGCAATAGCTACTGATCAAACACATAAAACACATGAAAATAATATTATTTATTTTTATAATTGGACTGAATATGTACCTCTTAAACTTTTAGAACAATTTACCCAAGAAACAGGTATCAAGGTAGTTTATTCAACTTACGAATCAAATGAAACTATGTATGTTAAATTAAAAACATATCATAATAGCACATATGATCTAATTGTTCCTTCTACTTATTTTGTTGCTAAAATGAGTAAGGCAGGTATGCTTAAAAAAATAGATAAATGCAAGCTTAGTAACTTACATAATTTAGATAAAAATTTATTATATAAACCCTTTGACCCTAAAAATGAATATTCTATTCCTTATCTATGGGGTGCAACAGTTATTGGTATTAATTCTGATTATATAGATCCTGCCAGTATTACTAGTTGGGGAGATTTATGGAAAAAACAATATAAAGGTAGTTTATTACTGACTGATGATACACGAGAAGTTTTTCATATGGCGTTACTAAAACTAGGATATTCAGGTAATACTACTAATCGAAAACAAATTCAAGATGCCTATGAAGAACTTAAAAAACTTATGCCTAATGTACTTACATTCAACTCTGATAACCCTGCGCATCCATATATAGAAGGAGAAGTTAATTTAGGTATGATTTGGAATGGTTCTGCTTTTATTGCACGTGAATCTGGTATGCCACTTAAAGTTATTGTACCTAAAGAAGGCGGCATTTTTTGGATGGATAGTCTATCTATTCCGGTAAATGCTAAAAATATAGATGGGGCTTTAAAGTTAATTAACTATTTATTACGTCCTAATGTTGCAGCACAAATTGTTAAAACTATCGGCTATCCCACACCTAATTTAGCAGCTCAAAAATTACTACCAAAATATATTACTGATAATAAATATTTATACCCAGATGCAAAAACTATTCTTCATGGCGAATGGCAAAATGATGTGGGAAATAATGCTAGCGCAATTTATGAACATTACTTTCAAAAATTAAAAGCTCAGCATATTAACGTAAAATAATAAATGTAATAAAAATTATTATTTAGGTAAATGCATGACAAATAATTAATTAATGATTTTACTATATATACCAATACAATAAATAATTAAATAAATATTTTCATTTAATTATTAATATAATTTTAAATAAATAATATTAATATTTATTTTTTAAAATTAAATATATTATATATACAATAATGAAAATATAAAATTACTTTATTAAAAATATATATTTTTAATATGTCTCAATGAATATCTAATAAATAATTGCAATAAATATTAATAAAATTATATATAATTTGCTAAAAATTATTATTATACATCTAATTATATTTAATAATAAGCAACTATTTTATAAACGAGAGTGTTATAAATATAATATGTTTTTATAATATTGAATTGAATAATACTACTAAAAATCAATAATATTAAAATGAAATATATAACATTATATTATTTAGCTAAATATATTATAAAAGTCGTAATAGGATTTAAATATCATGATTGTTATAGTAGTTATACCTATTTTATTACGTTGTGCATATTTAAAAGTATATTATGCTAAATTAATATTGTGCAAATATCATAACTAAAATTATAGTATTCTTTAAACAACGTTATATAATTGGTATTATAACTAAATTAAGTTAATACAACTATGTATTAATACCAATATTAAAATTTATTAATTATATATTAGATCATAAATATCTTTTTTCTTATATACATTATATATTATTTTTATCTCCAGATTATTATTATGATTCTATTAAAAAATATTATTTTATGCGCTATGATTTGTTTAAAATAAATATTAGCCCGTAAAACACGAAATATTTTATAAAAAAGTTATTACAGAGAAATCATTTTATTAAAAATAATTTGCAAAATTTTGCTCAAAATTAAAAAATTTTTTAGTTTTTTCAAAATACATTAATATCATTATCAATACATAGAATATAATGCACTTAAATAGTACTTTAAAAAATACAGACCAACAGTTTAGTTATATTATATTTTAAATATATTAATAATATACAATTAGCTTTTCAAGTATTTAATAAATGATAAAAAATAAATATTAAATCTTGAATAAGATGATATTATTCAATTGATTTATAATAAAAGAGGTCACTCATTTATTACTTAATTACTTTCAATATTATTAGTAATAGCAAAGAGAAAAATTATTCTTAATGTTATAGTAACAGTCTTAAAAGATATAAAGTATTAGGATTATTACTAGAAATTAACTGAATCCAAAAACTGTCACATTTTTAAAAAAAGTTGTAACATACTTTTAGATAACCCTACTCTACCTTAAATAAAATATACACTTTGTAGTTACGTGTATAAAAATAAGTATAAGTGTAATTATTATTAGAATAGATCCTACGCTATTAATACCTTTTATATGTCTAAAAATAATTATTCTTGACTAAGAATATAAGCGTTATTATAAATAATAAAAGATGCCTATATTATTTACATAATTGACAGTATTTTGTACATTAAGACAAGATTTCAGCTATAATGAGCTAAGTTAATTTATCGTTACAGATAATGTATAATACTAAATTAAGAAAATATTGTTATTTGTAACTAATTCAAATTATTAGATATATCAAACTAGTTTTTAATATTTATTAAATATAAAAATATTTTATATTATAAATAGTGTTATCTAATTTTATTTTACAAAATATATACAATATCTATTGATGCAGCAAAACATGTTATTATATTTCTTAAGCTCTAAATATATACCTATATATTACTATAACAAAATGTAGCTAAATTCTTATATGTAGCACTATAAGCATTATTATACTTTATATTAGCAATAATATCATATATGTTATTGTAATAATCAATAAAAGATCTTCCTAATTAGTGTTAATAATGTAGTAGTTTCTATTTTAGACTTATAGGGTTGATTATTAAATAATTTATAAATAAACTAAAAAATATTATTTTTTAAAACAAATAATACACGTATTACTTGCGATTACTATAAACAGTAAAAGATTCTTAGAAGAATACGTAGCATATATAAAATACCTACATGCTAACTAGAAATACTACACACATAACATTTACATTCATAGCTATTGCTCAATCATATTGAGACTAAACTTTTTTGCTAATTTTAACTATTTAGAACTTTTTGCTTAATTTTATGCACACGTTTTTAGATAAATAAGAAAACTTGAAAAATAAAATGAGATAATATCTAAAAAGATATGATCTTAAAAAAATCTTTATATTAATACTACTAAATAACTTATAAGTATTTTTTATTAAGTGGATGCTATAAAAACGTAAAATAATATATTTATTATAATATATAAGTCATCATTTTAATGCATACTCACGATTAAGACAATCAACATACATCAAAATATTTACAATACTTAAAAAACTTATTAAATACTATTTATTTGTAAAATAAATTATTTTAGATATTTGATTTTAGTTTTTTTATAATTTAAAATGCAAGATTTGATTTCTAATAATTACTATAATATCTTTATATATTAGCTCTACAAAACTAGTTTTATAAACACCAATATTAATACATAATTTACTTAAAAAACATATCAAATAGATAATTAATATAGAGCTAATAGGTTATAAAATAATATATAAAATATATTATAATTTTTAAAAATATTTTTTAAAAAATATTAATTTTATTTTATTACAATAAAATATCATATAAGCAGAGTTAATTATTATAGAAAAATTGAATTAAAATACTTTTTTAAGTACATATATATTATGTTGATTGCAAATATGTTTTATATCTGTATAATTTTTATTTCAGAATAATTATTATTCTAATACATTAATCAACTACCTAACACAATAAAATAGCTTAATAAAGCATTTTTTTAAAATAAGGTTTTTATGAAAAAAAATATTCACCCTAATTATATGGCAGTAACTGCAACTTGTTCTTGTGGCAATGTAATTAAAATTAATTCTACCGTATGTCGAGACCTCAATTTAGATGTATGTTGTAACTGTCATCCATTCTATACCAATAAACAACGTGATATTACTAGTGGTGGCCGTGTTGATCAATTTAATAAACGTTTTAAAGTTTTATATACAAAAAAATAATTTTTTAATTCATAAAAAATATAAAATTATTTAATTTAAATATTAATATTTTTTATTTAAAAATTATTAATATTTATCAATTTTTTTAAAAAAATTATTTATATATTATTTTTTAATAAAAAGTATATCTAATACATTGTAACATATATCATACTAAAATATAAATAAAACATAGTTGCATATGTATTTTAATATTTTTATAAGATTTTTATTTAAAAAGAATATACAAAAATATTAGATATATTATCTATATCGTAATTATGTATTAATGTTAAATTTAATACGCAGGTAGTATAAAATATTTTTATGTTAAGAATATATATATATATTTTAAAAATCATTTATATAAAAAATAAAATTATCAAGAAATGTATTCTTTACAATGCTATTATATTATAAATATATAATTTTCAATTATTTTTAATGTTATTTTATTAAATTATAATCTATATCTTATTAAAAAGTAATAATAATTAATATATTGTTTTTTATTACAATTTATTTGCTCTTTTACTAAAAAATATACTGAATGTAGTATATATAAAATATATTTTTGTAAAATTATTCATACTATGAATATTATATATAATAATTATATGCAATATTAATAAATATATATTTTAAATATAATTATATATACAATAGTAATAAAATGTATTTATTTAGTGATATAATAAAATTACATATTTTTATGTATATTAATAATAATATTATATATCAAATATAAAAAGTATAATATTAGATTTCATTTTGATAAGACAAATAAACTAATGCATTATTACTAATGTTTATTATATAATTTTTTATGAAATAAAATTAATAATTATTAATAATTAATATTAAAAATATTATATATTAATAGTTATAATATAAACAATATTACTTGTATTTTTTTAAAAAAATTAACTAAATGTATTCATTAGTTAATTATAATGTATATAATTATTTAACTATTTTTTAAAAAAATTTTACTTAAAAAATATTTTATTTATATGCTAATCAATAGTTATTTTAAGTTTATATTGAAGATAATTATAAATCATTTAATTAACCAGTCATACAACTAATATTTTATTCATTATTATAAATTATTATTATACTTATAATAAATGCTAAAGTTATAAAATAAATAACATAGATAACATAAATAATAATCTACTTGATATATGATCATATATTAAAAAATTATTTATTTACAGACAGGATAATTGATAAAAATTTAATGATACAAATCAATAATGTATCTTCTAACTAATAAAATTTTAATAATTATTCTATGGTCATGAAAAACTACAAAAATTAACAATAACTAATTATAAATTTCTTCTAAAATACTTATTTTATACAAAAATTAATTAAATATATAAAATATATATTAATATAATATTTGTATAAAAAATATTATTGATTACTTTATATTATTGTAATGTAACTAAAATTAGAAATAGTAAAAATATTTAAATTTATTTTATATAATAATTATAAATTTTATTATTCAAATATAATATTTATCTGATAAAGATCATAATAAAATATAATTACTTATACTGAAAGTATACTCATTAAGTAATGAATAAGTATTATTAGTTAATAACTAATATATACATATTAATGTTTAAGTAAATGCTATATTATAGCTATTAATTGTTTATCTTGAATTTTTTAAAATTAATAATATTTAAGAAAATATTTAAAATATATAAAAATATTAATTAACTTTTTATATTTTAGATAAAAATCACTATTAAAAATTGAGTAAATAATATAAAGAGTTTAACAAAATTATTGTAATACATAACTTAATAAAATTATAGCATAATAATAAATAAAAATAAATTATTTTTTATAAATTATCCAGAATACTAACATACATTATCTTTATTAAAGATAAAATAAAAAATAAATATAATAAAAAAATTATTACTTTCAAGCTTATAATTTATTACTAATAAACTAATGTTTTAATTAAATGTAATATTTTAATAAAAAAGATACATATTATTATAATAATAAAGATTATTTAATAATATTTTAACATATATTAAAGATATCTACATTATTAGATGTTAAATAACAATACTATTGTTGCAATAATAGTATATGTAAATAATCTTAAGTAAGATTATTTTAAATAAATATTCTTATAAGAAATAACTAAAATAAGCTTAAACAATAAAAACCATAAAAATAATAAAATTTATACAGTTAATATAAATTATTATAACACATAAACAATATTTTAAATACATACCTATAAATTGAAAAATAACATTTTATCACTAGGAGATATTGATAAAAATTATTTTATTGTCTAATGAATATTTATTAATAATTTTTAAAAAATAAAAATATTATACAAATAATTAAAAAATATTATATAACTATAATAGTAATTGTGATAATGGTCGGCGAGAGAGGATTTGAACCTCCGACCCACTGGTCCCAAACCAGTTGCGCTACCAAGCTGCGCTACTCGCCGATCAATAATTGATTTGATATTATATTTTATTATGTTTTAAATTTTATGAATTGATATTTATAATTATACGAAGAGAGGGACTTGAACCCTCATGCCTATAAAGACACTAACACCTGAAGCTAGTACGTCTACCTATTCCGTCATCTTCGCAATTTTATTAATCTTGGGGTGGCTAATGGGATTCGAACCCACGACCACTGGAATCACAATCCAAGGCTCTACCATCTGAGCTATAGCCACCATAAATTAATAATAAAATTATTATAATTTAAATAATTTATAAAAATTTTTATAAACTATGCGTCCGACAGGATTTGAACCTGAGACCTCTGTCTCCGGAGAACAGCGCTCTATCCAGCTGAGCTACAGACGCTTATTGATATTTTAGAAATGCATATATTATGTATTTAGTATTATAATGTCTAGTACTTTTTAAAATAAAATATATAATATGTATTAAAATATACTTAATAAATATTATTATATTAATAATATCATGATTTATAAAATATTAATAATTTATTAGATCTAAAATACATCAAATAATTCAACAATAACTATTAAAGACAAAAAACTATATTTTTAATATATGTTATAATCACTTAATAAATTATACCTATATAACTAAAAATAATTTCTTGATATTTGTTATTAAGATAATTTATTGTTATTCATATATATCATTATAATTTTTAATTAATGCATTAATTGTTCTTAATTCATAACACATATATTATATATATTAATTTTATTAGTATTAAATGATCTTTTTACATTCTCTGATAATGTATATAAGTATATATTTTGACTAAAATTTTTAATTATTTTAAATAAATAAGATATAAAATATAATTTTTTAAAAATTTTTTAATAAAATTTAAGAAAATTATTAAATTATTGTATATATATCAATGAAACAATTAATTAATATTAAGATAATTAAATATATATAATTTTTTTTATAAAATACTGTTACATATCAAAATAAAAAACAATATAATAACTATTCTTTAAAAGAATAATACATGAATATTTTAAATAAATCATTAAACAAAAAACTTATAATAAAATATCTAATTAAAACTTAATAATATTAATTATATAAAATAATATCTTTATAGAAAATTGTTAATTATTAAAATAATGTTATTAAACACAGATAACTATTGAGTATCTTTATAACTTAATAACATATACTTTATTTAGAAAGTACTATATAATATGTTTTATAAAAATTATCATAAATATTTTTAATAAGTTAAAAAAATTAAAAAACAAATATAAATTATTTATTAAAATCATACATTATATTAATCATATTAAATATAATATTAACGATATTAAAAATAAAATAATAAAAAGTATAAATATATCATTTAGTAGAATCATATAATAATATTACTAAATAATAAAAACTTACAATAAAACCAACAAAAAACACAACTCGTATACATCATGATGTATATCATAATAAATATTATCATATTAATGATATACTGTAAAAGTAAAACTACTAAAATATATCATATTATCTAATATTTATCAAACCAATAATGTTAAGAAAAACATAACTTATAATAAATAAATATTTAACTAAATACAAAAAATAAAAACATAAATTATACTATTAATAATTTTAATTATATTTTAGAACAATATTTATTATTTATCTATTTATAAAGAATATGAAACTTTAATAATAAAAGAATCATTAGCACTCTTTATATTTATAAAATTATTAAAAATAATATTGTCAACTAATAATAATTTATTATAAAGCAATCTATATCAAATAACACAATATTTGTGCAAATTCATTTTTTATATATTTTATATATAATAAAATTATTTTATAAAAAACTATCAAATAATTAAACATATATATTATCTTCTAAAATAACTAATTAATATTCTATAATCATTAAATATTAATTATTCTTTTTAAGAAATATACAACATTACAGTTTTCATTATGTGAGAATGACAGGACTATTTTTTATGAAAGAAACATATAATCCAAAAGATATTGAATTACAAGTACAAAGCTATTGGGATGAACATAAAACTTTTAAAGTTACTGAGTCTACAAGTAAAGAAAAGTATTATTGCGTATCCATGCTACCTTATCCCTCAGGTAAACTACATATGGGTCATGTACGTAATTATACTATTGGTGATGTTATTTCGCGTTACCATCGTATGTTAGGTAAAAATGTACTACAACCTATCGGTTGGGATGCTTTTGGTTTACCAGCAGAAGATGCTGCAATTAAAAATAACATAGCACCTGCTCAATGGACTTACAGCAATATCCAATACATGAAGAAACAACTTAAACTATTAGGTTTTAGCTATGATTGGAGTCGTGAAATAACTACTTGCTCTCCTGAATACTATATCTGGGAGCAATGGTTCTTTATTAAATTATATAAAAAAAACATGGTTTACAAAAAAAAGTCTGCAGTTAATTGGTGCCCGCATGACCAAACTGTCTTAGCTAATGAACAAGTTATTAATGGTTACTGTTGGCGTTGTGATACGAGAATAGAGCGTAAAGAAATATCACAATGGTTCATCAAGATTACTGATTATGCCGAACAATTACTTAATGATCTAGATACATTGGATAATTGGCCAGAACAAGTAAAAAATATGCAACGTCAATGGATTGGTCGCTCTGAAGGAATTGAAATTACTTTTGCTATTGCAGATAGTAATAAAAGTGTAACTATTTATACAACTCGTCCTGATACTTTTATGGGTGCTACTTACATTGCTATAGCAGTTGATCACCCTATAGCAGAGTATTGTGCAATAAATAATTCAATACTAGCTAAATTTATTAATAAACATAAAAATACCAATTTTACCAGAGCAACCATAGCAAGTATTCAAAAAAAAGGTATATCTACTGGTTTATTTGCTATTCATCCAATGACAAACGAAAAACTATTGATATGGATTACAAACTTCGTACACATAGAATATGGTACTGGTGCTATCATGGCTGTTCCTGCTCACAATGAACATGACTGGGAATTTGCCAATCAGTACAATTTACGAATCAAACCAGTTATCTTAAATATTGATGGTAGTCAACCAAACGTGTACATCAAACCAATGACTCATAAAGGAGTATTATTTAATTCCGGTGAATTTGATGGATTGGATAATATAGTTGGTTCTGATGCCATTGTTAATAAATTGCTTTTAAAAGGTATTGGTAAGAAAAAAGTTCATTATCGTTTACGTGACTGGGGGGTTTCTCGACAACGCTACTGGGGAGCACCAATCCCAATGATATCTTTAAAAGATGGCACTATTATTCCAACACCAGAAGATCAGCTTCCCGTTATTTTACCTGAAGATATCATTACTAATAACATAAGTAATCCAATAAAAATTGATAATAGCTGCTGGGGTAAAACTATTATTAAAAATCAACCAGCTCTCCGTGAAACAGATACTTTTGATACATTTATGGAATCATCATGGTATTATGCACGTTATACTTGCCCACATTATCATAAAGGAATGCTCAATACAAAAGCCGCTAATTATTGGTTACCTATTGATCAATATATAGGAGGCATAGAGCATGCTATTATGCACTTAATGTATTTTCGTTTTTTTCATAAACTAATGCGTGATGCAGGTATGGTATATTCTGATGAACCAGCAAAACGTCTATTATGTCAAGGTATGGTTTTAGCTGATACATTCTATTATATTGGAATCAATGGTAATCGTCATTGGATTTCTCCAGTCAACGTTACTGTACAACGTAATGAAAAAGGACAAATTATTAAGGCTTTTGATCAAAAAAATCGTGAAGTTATTTATGCAGGTATGAGTAAGATGTCCAAATCAAAAAATAACGGTATCGACCCTCAAATAATGATTAAACGTTACGGAGCTGATACTGTTCGCTTGTTTATGATGTTTGCATCTCCAGCCACAATGACATTAGAATGGCGAGAATCTGGAGTTGAAGGAGCATATCGTTTTTTAAAACGTATTTGGAAAATGGTCTATCAGCATACACAAAAAGGCACTTGTCAAAAATTAAATATAGAAGATTTAAACAAAAATCAAAAAGATTTGCGAAGAAATCTACATAAAACAATTGCTAAAGTAAGCGACGATATTGATCGTCGTCAAACTTTTAATACTGCTATTGCAGCAATTATGGAATTAATTAATGCATTATCTAATGCTCCTCAAGATACTCATCAAGATCGTGCGCTAATGCAAGAAGCTTTGCTGGCTGTTATTCAAATGTTATATCCATTTATACCACATGCTAGTTTTAAAATGTGGATAGCACTCGGCGGGAAAAGCCCTATTGATTTTACACCATGGCCTATTGCCGATAATACAGCTATGATCAATAATTCTAAAATTATTGTAATTCAGATTAATGGTAAAGTTCGCAGTAAAATTATTGTTACGACAGAGGCAACTGAACAACAAATAAAAAATATGGCGATAAAAGAAATACGAGTAGCTAAATATCTTAATAAGATGACAATTCGTAAAATTATTTATATTCCTGGTAAACTATTAAATTTAGTTATAAATTGATACAACAAAATAATTGTATAATAATCTAATATAATGAAATTATTTAAAATTGCTATTTGGGGAATAACCATACTGAATACTAGTTGTGGTTTTCATCAGTTTAGTAAACAATCAGTACCCCTTGAATTACAAAAGATTACTTTTGATGCAAGAGATCCATATGGATCTCTTGCACGTTCTATTCGTGAACAACTTCGTATTAATGGTATTGCAATTGTTAATCCTGAAATGATAGAACATAGACATAATTTATACTTAATTAGTCCTACTAATAATCGCACTAAGAATAGAGAAGATATAACGTTATCTAATTTAGATAAGTTGCCATGCTTACGGATTATTGATAATAGTAATGAAGAAGAAACAGTATCTATTTTAAAAAATGGTAAAACAGCTGAATATCGAATAATGCTAAATATTAGTGCGCAATTATTAACACATGGATATGGATCATATTCATTTAATATCCATATATACCGCTCATTCTTTGATAATCCCTTAACTATTCTAGCAAAAGATTTTGAACATGAAATGCTCAATGAAGAAATACGTAGTCAGGCTGCACAAGAACTAGTACATAAAATAATGCTTATACATTTAACCAAATTACAAAATAATAATATTACTATAAATAAAAAAAATTAATTTATCATAAAAACATCGCACTAATAATTATATATAAAAGTAATATTAATGTTATAATATACTCAATATATTTCTAATATTAGCTAAACATCATATAAGTATAAAAATGACTCGCTTATACCCTGAACAACTTGCTTTACAACTCCGTAAAAAATTACATGCTTGTTATTTAGTAATAGGTAATGAGCCATTACTAATACAAGAAAGTATTAATTTAATTCGTCAGCAAGCTAAGCAATATGCTTTTACAGAATATTTTAGTTTTTTATTAGATAAATATACTGATTGGGAAAATATTATTAATCTTTTTCAGGAAAGAAGTTTATTTGCTAACCGTCAGGTAATAGTGTTAAATATGCTAGAAAACGGGGCTAATACGACTATAAATGCGCATCTTAATAAACTAATTATGTTGTTACATTCTGATCTTTTATTAATTATTTATGGGGATAAGCTAACAAAATATCAAGAAAATACTGAATGGTATAAAAATATTAGCAGAATATCCAAGATAATAATCTGTAATACTCCTAGTCAAAATCAATTATCTTATTGGGTTGCTAATCGAGCAAAAGAAATGCATATAAATCTTGACTTTGCAGCTAATCAATTAATTTGCTATTGCTATGAAGGAAATTTACTAGCAATATCACAAATATTAAAACGTTTTTTACTATTATATTCAGACGGAGAATTAACCCTAGATAGAATGAAGAAAATTATTCATTATGCAACACATTTTTCTATATTTCATTGGGTAGAAGCTATATTATCAGGTAATAGTAATCGAGCATTGCAAATTCTACAACAATTATATCAAGAAGATATCGAACCAATAATTATTCTGCGTGTTATTCAACGTGAAGTTCTATTGCTTGTAACTTTTAAAAATAACATGGCTCATACAGAGTTACATCATTTATTTAATAAATATAAAATATGGCAAAGTCGTAGATTGTTAATTATGCAAGCATTAAATAGTTTAAGTTTAAAGGCAATATACCAGGCTATAGATTTGCTATCACATCTTGAAATAAAACTTAAATTAGATTATAACAAATTAATATGGAGTAAATTAGAATTACTTACATTACTATTATGCGGTCAATCATTTCCAGATAGCATAATCAATGCCATTTCAATTAACTAATTGTATACAGATAAAAATACTATTTAGAAGTGCTTTTAATTAAAGGCATTATAATTCTATATAATAAAGTTATAATAACAGCAACTACATTAGTTTACAGAATATTATTATCTTATTACCAAAAAATAATATTTTCTCTTGTCATTTATCACTACAACTAAAAACTAATATTTAATAAATGTTAAAAACAATTCAATTAATAATTACAAATTATTTTCTATTTTTTCTTAAGATACAAAAATTATATAGTTTTCATACTTATTATAAAACAAACATGTTCACGATAGTATGCTGTAAATTTATAAAAATGAATCTTTTTAATATTGATGATTAGACAAGATTATCTTTTAACTTTATATAAATATAGTATAACTGGAAATAAATGCTGTGTACTATTGTTATTTGTTGTTTTTTACGTATCTTAAATATCTAAATTAGTTAAAATACCAGCATTATATAAATTGTTAGATAATCATTAAATATTTGATTGTAGATAATTTAAACAGAAATATATGGATATATTATTATCTTGCTATACTCTTAATTAATATCAATAACTGATATACGATAAAATAATAAGCATATATATTAATTATAATAATTTTTACTTTATGTGTTATTCGACACTATATAAAATCGCAAAAACTATATCGTTAATACTTATAAAGTATTATATTTCAATCTTATCTAAATAATAAATATTGTAGATAAATTAATTTTGTTACATAATATTGTTTATTAGTAATATAATAAATTTTTTTAATAAAAAATATACTTTATATATTAAAAATAATAGTAAGATAATTTAATAGTAGCTATATAATTAATGTTGTTAAAATTTATTTTAATACTACATATAGTATAAATTATTCAAAATAATTTATAAATGAATATATAAAGATATATTAAATATTATAAAGCTACATGATTTGATGTACTGATATAAACTAGTTTTCTAATTAAAATATTATATATTGAATAATATTATTAACAAATATAATAATGCATGTTATTTGTTTATAGATTAAACAAATAAAATGGCATACTTATAAATAATAAATAGATTCTATGACGTTATTATTTAAGTTTCAAAATAACACGTATATATCCTAAGATATATTATTTATATTGATAAATATTTTAAAATAATTGATTAGTACTTTAAAGTAACAATCTTATATTATAACAAGATATTTTAATTAGGCTACGATAATTCAAGTTAATAAACGTTTACTATTAATAAGCTTTTATCTTTTAAGATTTAATCTATTTTAAATAAAATAATAAATTATTATGTAGCATAAAAACTAAATCACATTTTTTAAAAAAATGCAACATATTGATATATATCAAATTTTATAAATTTATATTATTTAAAATAAATTATCTATTATCAATATCATTATAACTACTAACGATCAGAATATTTTAACTATATTATTATAGCTGTATTATTCAGATTTTTTGTTGTACTAAGAAATTTTTTTAAAACGATAGAATTGAATGAAAAGAGATCATAACCATTTTCGTGATTATGCAGCAGAGTCTAATTTATTTATTCGGCGAGCTTTTGTTGCTTTTCTTGTTATTTTAATTCTCTTTGGAATTTTGGTCTTTAATATGCATAAATTACAGATCTTACACTTCGAAGACTACAGAACCCGTTCTAATGAAAACCGTATTAAACTAGTGCCAATTGCGCCTAATCGTGGAATAATTTATGACCGTAACGGTATACCTCTTACATTGAATCGTACAATTTATCAGCTTGAAGTAATACCTAATAAAGTTAATAACCTACAATCTGATCTTAATATTTTACGTCATATTGTAGATCTTACTGATAATGATTTAAATAGTTTCCAAAAAGAACTAAAACGTTCTAATCACTTTGCGGCAATTACATTAAAATCTTCATTAAGTGATATTCAAATAGCTCGTTTTGCTGTTAATCAATTTCGTTTTCCCGGTTTTGAAACTAAGGGTTATCAAAGACGTTTCTATCCTTATGGATCTACTCTTACACATGTTATTGGTTACGTATCTAAAATTAACCGTAAAGATCTAGAACATTTAAACAAAGCAGGTAAACTAGCTAATTACGCAGCCACTCATAATATTGGAAAACTTGGAATAGAACGATATTACGAAGATATTTTACATGGTATAACAGGATATGAAGAAGTTGAAGTTAACAATCGTGGCTTAATAATACGTAAATTACATGAAAAACCTCCTCAATCTGGAACAGATATTTATTTAACACTAGATTTAGATCTACAATGCTATCTTAAACGATTACTAGGAGAAAATAGATCTGCTTTAATAGTCAGTGAACCACATACTGGTGCAATTTTAGCAATGATTGCTAATCCTAGTTATGATCCTAATCTATTTGTAGAAGGTATTTCTAGCAAAGAATATCAACGTCTTCTTAGTAATCCTAATTGCCCTCTTATTAATCGAGCAACACAAGGTCTGTATCCACCAGCATCTACAGTAAAACCTTATATTTTAGTTTCAGCACTAAGCGCTGGTGTTATAACTAAAAAATATAGTATGTTTGATCCAGGATGGTGGCAATTACTTGGCTCAGCAAAAAAATTCCATGATTGGAAAAAATGGGGCCATGGTTATTTAGATATTACAAAGGCTCTAGAAGAATCTGCAGATACTTTTTTTTATCAGATATCTTATGATATGGGAATAGATCGCTTATCTGAGTGGTTAAGTAAATTTGGTTATGGTCATTATACGGGTATTGATATATCAGAAGAAAGTGCAGGTTTAATGCCAACACGTGAATGGAAGAAAAAACGCTATAATAAACCATGGTATCAAGGGGATACTATTCCGGTAGGCATAGGTCAAGGATATTGGATAGCAACTCCTATTCAAATGTCTAAAGCTTTAAATATACTAATAAATAACGGTAATATAAAAGTTCCTCATTTGTTATACAGTACATGTATTAATGGTCATATGATACCTTACAAACAGTCAGAAGTAATACAAATTGGAGATATGCATTCTGGATATTGGGAAATAGCTAAAGACGGAATGTACGGTGTTGCTAATCGTGTTAATGGAACAGCACATCAATATTTTGCTAATGCTCCATATAAAATTGCAGCTAAATCAGGTACTGCTCAAGTTTTTAGTTATGAAACATATAATGCGCATACATTAGCTGAACATTTACGTGATCACAAACTTATGACAGCATTTGCACCATATAATAATCCTCAAGTTTCTATAGCTATAATTTTAGAAAATGGTGGTACTGGATTAACAGTTGGAAATATTGTCCGTCAAATTTTAGATCATATATTACTCAATAATAATGCAGCTATACCCAGTGATACTTAAATATTCTTTATAGCAATACTACAAGAGTAGTACTATTATAAATAATTGATCAAGCATATAAGAATAATAAAAATATGACAAAAAATCAACAACGTTCTATCTGGATAAAAATGCATATTGATAAGTTATTTTTGATTTGTATCATATCTATTTTAGTCTATAGTACTGTAATTATGTGGAGTGCTAGTGGTCAAGATATTAATATAATGTTTCGAAGAATAGAACAAATATTAATTGGGATATTTATTATGCTAGTTATGGCGCAAATACCACCACGTATTTATGAAAATTGGTCTCCGTATCTATATACATTATGTATTATTCTTCTTATTTTAGTAAATTCATTTGGAGAAACCAGTAAAGGAGCGCAACGTTGGTTAGATTTAGGTTTTTTAAGATTTCAACCGTCAGAAATTGCTAAAATTGCAGTACCTTTATTAGTTGCTCGTTTTATTAATCGTGATGTTTGCCCTCCCTCATTAAAGAATATTGGTATTGTATTAACTCTAATATTTATGCCTACACTCTTAGTTGCAGCCCAACCAGATCTCGGTACCTCAATTTTAGTTGCTACCTCTGGGTTATTTATTTTATTTCTTGCAGGCCTAAGTTGGCGCTTTATTATAGTGACATTAATATCAATTATATCTTTTATGCCAATTTTTTGGTTTTTCTTGATGCACGAATATCAACAAAATCGTATTATAATGTTGCTTAATCCCGAACGAGATCCATTAGGTGCTGGATACCATATTATACAGTCTAAAATTGCTATTGGTTCTGGCGGTTTTAGCGGTAAAGGATGGTTACATGGGACGCAGTCCCAGTTAGAATTTTTGCCAGAACGTCATACTGACTTTATTTTTGCTGTATTAGCTGAAGAATTAGGCTTAGTTGGAGTTTTATTATTACTAATACTTTATTTACTAACTATTATACGCGGTTTTGTAATAGCATTAAAAGCTCAAAATACTTTTGGCCGTGTAATAGTAGGAAATTTTATGTTCATTTTATTTGTATATGTTTTTGTAAATATTGGCATGGTGAGCGGTATTTTACCAGTAGTTGGTGTACCTTTACCTTTAGTAAGCTATGGAGGCTCTGCTTTAACTGTTCTTATGGCTGGATTCGGTATAGTCATGTCCATCCATACTCACAGGAAAATGTTATCTAAAACTTTATAAAGTTATCATATATCACGCATAAAATTATACATTATAGTATAGATCGTAATAATAACAAAGATTTTGTCTTTTAATATTAAAGATATTTTTATAAATAAAATATCATTTTTATATTATTTCTTTATCTCCTATTATAACAGATTCAAAAGCAATTTCAATCATATCATTAAAAGTTGTTTGACGCTCTTCAGCAGATAGTTTTTCATGAGTTCTTATGTGATCAGACACAGTACATATAGTTAATGCTTTTGCACCAAACTGAGCAGCTACTCCATAAAGACCAGCGGCTTCCATCTCTACACCAAGAATTCCATATTGCTCCATAATATCAAACATAGATATATCTTGCATATAAAATAAATCAGCAGAAAATAGATTACCTACGCGTGCTTTGATATTTTTTATTTTAGAGGCATCAACAGCATTGCGAATCATATCAAAATTTGCAATGGCTGCATAATCATGATCTTTAAAACGTACACGATTAACCTTGGAGTCAGTACAAGCGCCCATACCAATAATTACATCACGTAATTTAACATCCATACGTACAGCACCGCATGAACCAATACGGATAATTTTTTTTACATTAAAATCAGTGATAAGTTCTTTGGCATATATAGAGCAAGATGGGATACCCATACCATGACCCATAACAGATATTTTACGACCTTTATAAGCTCCCGTAAAGCCTAACATACCACGTACTTGATTTACTTTACAAACATCTTGCATAAAAATTTTAGCAATATATTCTGCTCTTAATGGATCTCCAGGCATCAAAATAACATCTGCAAAAGATCCTTTCTTAGCATTAATATGCGGTGTGGCCATAATATTATCCTTTTAATATGCTATTCATCATAGTCAGATAAATTGTATATTGATAAAAACATTAATAAATCTACTTATACTAAAAATTAATATATTAAATCTCTAAAATGCATTTATTATATTTTTATTAATTACTATAATTTTTTTAAAAAACTATTATTTTACGTATTAATATGAATTATTAGTAAAATGTTAAAATTCTATCATTGATTGACCATAGTCCATTGGTGATAAGCCAAAATAGTTAGCTATTGTTTGACCGATATCAGCAAAAGTATTGCGATAACCTAGTGAACCTGGTCGTATAGTGGGTCCATATACTAATATTGGAATGTTTTCGCGTGTATGATCAGAACCTACCCATGTTGGGTCACAGCCGTGATCAGCAGTAAATATAATTATATCATTATCTTTTACTAATTGCAACATTTCAGGTTGACGACGGTCAAATGTCTCTAGTGCACGAGCATAACCAGCGACATCTCGGCGATGACCATATGAAGAATCAAAATCTACAAAATTAGTAAATATAATAGTATTATCACTAGCTTGTTTCATTTCTAATAGTGTCGCATCAAATAATGCATTAATACCAGTTGCTTTTACTTCTTTAGTAATGCCAATATGTGCGTAGATATCAGCAATTTTACCAATAGAGATTACTTGACCATGTTTTTCATCAATTAGTTTTTTTAATATAGTAGGCGCTGGTGGTTCAACTGCTAAGTCATGCCTATTACCAGTACGCTTAAATTCTTTCGGTTTATTGCCAATAAATGGGCGTGCAATAACCCGTCCAATATTATAATTACTTTTACTAAGTTCTTCTCGTGTAATGAGACAAAGTTTATACAAACGATCTAATGTAAACGTTGCTTCATGACAAGCAATTTGGAATACTGAGTCTGCAGAGGTATAAAAAATAGGTTTGCCTGTTTTTATATGTTCTTCACCTAATTTTTCTAAAATAAGAGTACCTGAAGAATGACAATTACCCAAATAACCAGGTAATTTTCCTTTTTGTACTATAGTATCTAGTAATTTCTGTGGAAAGCTATTTTTATGTTTAGGAAAATAATCCCAATTAAATAATACTGGAACACCAGCTATCTCCCAATGTCCAGAAGGAGTATCTTTACCAGAAGAAATTGCGCTAGCATAACCATAAGCACCTATTATTTTAGCATTTTTATCTAAACCTGGAGGGAAACTACCAGTAGATTCTTCCGCTGCCTTACCTAATCCTAACCTGCTTAAATTAGGCAATGTTAATGGTCCTTTACGACCAATATTAGCTAAACCACGCGCACAGACATCAGCAATATGACCTAAAGTATCAGCACCAACATCACCAAATAATTTAGCATCTTTACTAGCACCAATACCAAATGAGTCTAGTACAATTATAATTATACGTTTCATGTTACTCTCCTGAAAAGTTAACACTATATTATTCAATAATCAATGCATCTTATTGACTCTTTGAGTTATTAGGTTAGCATTTGTCTTTTAAATTTTATTACTATAAAATATATATTTTATAGTAACATACAAATGTTGTTACAAACAAAATATCATAAATAATTTGTACTGCATAGACTATTAGTTATGTGCATAAACATGCAAATTAATACTTCATAGTGAAGTTTGGTTGTTATGCTAGAAGAATGCATAATGAATAATTTGTTAGTTGATTCAATATAGATCATATACATATTATTTTAAATATAGCGTATACTAGTATTATATTTACTGCATAATAAATTTCAAACTAAATTCATAACTATCACAAGCATGATACTTAATTTTATTATTCAATAATTCATAATATATGCATTATATTAATAATATCCTATCTATTAAGTTCTCTTCAAGCAACTATTTAGATAAATAGATATTAATTTTTAATAAAATGTCATTAAACTACTATAGTTTATCGCCATTATTAAAAATAGAAAGCATAAACATATATTGCATTACAGAATATTAAAATATTAATAACAATTGATAAAGCTAAATATGAGTAATGTATATAAATTTAATCTATTGTAAACAGATATTAAAAATATAGGAATGATCTACTATTTATTTTAATTAATAAATAATCAACATATGAATATAATCGAGTGATATTATTATTAATAATAGTAAACATTATTTACTGTATAATATTGCTATTATTCTAAGTGATTATTTATAATATTTAAAGTAACCTAAATTAGAGATTTTATTTAATAAATGATCACTGTATTCTTACACGTTAATTTAGTAAATTTAACTATAGATCATTCCTGAGAAAACTTTAATAACTTGAAAAGGTATAACAAAACATATGGAATGGATCGTAGATCCAACTATTTGGGCAGGACTTGCAACACTTGTTATTCTTGAGATTGTTTTAGGTATTGATAATCTTGTATTTATCGTGATTTTAGCCGAAAAACTACAAAGTCAACAGCGCGATAAAGCGCGTACTGTAGGTCTCTTACTTGCGTTAGTCATGCGCCTAATTCTACTAGCGTCTATTTCTTGGCTAGAAACTTTAACAAGTCCTATAATGAAAATTATTGGACATGTTTTTAGTACTCGTGATTTAATTATGCTTATCAGTGGATTATTTTTAATATTTAAAGCAACTGTTGAGCTTAATCATCAACTAGAAGGTAAAGATCACCAAACTAATAATCAGCATAAGGGCGCAAAATTTTGGCCCGTTGTCATTCAAATAGTTGTATTAGATGCTGTATTTTCGCTTGATTCTGTTATTACTGCAGTAGGTCTAGTTGAACATCTTATAGTAATGATGGTTGCTGTCTGTATCGCTATTATTCTAATGCTATTTGCTAGTAAACCATTAACTAATTTTGTTAATGCACACATAACTATTATTATTCTTTGCCTTAGTTTTTTATTAATGATTGGTTTTAGCTTAGTAGCTGAAGGTTTTCATTATTTTATTCCTAAAAGTTATTTATACGCTGCTATAGGTTTTTCAGTAATTATTGAAATATTAAATCATTTATCACAATATAATCGTCGTCGTTTTTTATCTTCTTCTCGTACATTACGAGAGCGTACTGCAGAAGCTGTATTACGATTACTTAGCGGTACACATGAAGAAGCACAACTGGACTCTAATACTTCTAACTTAATTGCTGATAACCGTGGTGAAGATGATTTATTTATTCCTCAAGAACGTATGATGATTGCGCGTGTACTAGGAATGGCCCAACGCACAGTAAGTAGTATCATGACTTCACGTCATGATATTGAACAACTAGATCTTAGTGATCCAAAAAACAAAGTAGATGCAAGATTACAAAAAAATATGCATACACGTATTATTGTCACTGATGATAAAACTGTTGATGAACCTCTTGGTATTATTCATGTTATTGATTTACTAAAACAACAACTACAAGGCAAACATGTCGAACTTAGATCATTAGTTAAACAACCCTTAATATTTCCAGAAGGAGTTTCTTTATTAATGGCACTTGAACAGTTTCGTCAAGCAAAAACTCATTTTGCTTTTGTAGTTGATGAATTTGGCTCTGTTGAAGGAGTTGTAACATTAACAGACGTCATGGAAACTATTGCTGGTAATCTTCCTGTTGCAGATGAAGATATTGATCCACGACACGATATACGACAAAACGAAGATAATACATGGATAGCTAATGGTTATATACCACTCGAAGATTTAATTATTTATATACCATTACAAATTGATAATAAACGAGCATATTACACTTTAGCTGGTTTACTAATGGAGTACTTGCAGAGAATGCCTAATGTAGGTGAGCAGATTAAAATTGGTGATTATATTTTTGAACCACTAGAGATTATTAGTCATAGAATTCTTAAAATAAAAATTACACCGATATAAGTACTATTACTTAATATAATATATATTATTATATATTATATCCATAGAAAAATAAAATTTTAATAAATTTTTTCTAAATTCAATACTCTAATAATCAATAATTATTATTAAATACTTATAGTAAGAAAAGTTTTTAGATAATCAATGCTATTAATTATTGTATGATGAAAGAATTTAAAACGTATCAACTAATTGATGATTCTATGTTGGTTTAAAAATAATAATATATAAATAAGTATAAATCGTTAAGTTATAAACTGTATTTAATAAATAACAATTATTTGTATTATCTTTTATTTATCAGTATAAAAAATTTAATAAAAGATAGTATATTTTAAATATTTATTTTTCAATTTAAATGTAATTGTATATAATACAGTTATACAATAGAAAAAATAATTTATTTTAAATTATAGATTTATATAATAATATATATTTACTATATATAATTAATATATGTACATGTAAACTATAAAGCAATAAATATTATTTAATATTTTAGTTATCATCTTAATGTTACTAATTAATAATAAAATAAAATATTAAATATTTATAATAAATTAATGATTTCTCTATGAATAAAATAAGTAAAATATTTATTTTTTATGTAAATTATCTTCTTTAAGATAATTATATATTTATTTGATTAACAAAAGCACTTAAAAAATATCTTTTTAAGATAAATAAACTAATATTAGTTAGTAATTAATATTACAACATTACATATTAAATATGTATATTTTAAATATATGGTTATTATCTTTAACAAAATAAATAGACTAAAATATTATTTATCGTTTATATAATTATTTGTTTTTTTGATAAAATATACTAACGCTTACTTATAAGTATTATATAATATGTATGTAATATGTTTTCTTGTATCATAGAACATTATATATATAATATACATTAATTATAGCAATATTTTATTAAATAATTAATAAGTTTTTTATTTATATAAAATAATTTTTTATACTATTAATATTTTATTTATAAAATATTACTATATATATAGTATAATTAATGTTAAAGAATAAAACATTTATATTAATAAATGGACTTTATTAAAAATAATATTTTATTGCTTGACTTAATTTAATAATATATAGAAATATATTAAATATTAATAATATATTATACATTTAATCATATTAAAAGAGCTAAATTAATAATATAATAATCTAATTGTTTAATATATTTTATATGTATTATATACTGTTAATACTTAAAAGTATATTTTTATGATTTTATTAACTTCATATTTTACTTGATTATAATATATAATATTAATTTTTATAAAAAATATATATAAATACTATAAATATTAAACTAATTTAAATAAGATTACATATTATCTACTTTTATCAATAAGAAGAATAATCTGTTATAACCTTAAAAAATAAAATAATACAATTTTTATACATAAAATTAATCATTAATTATATTACTATACATATAAAATATGTTAATTTATTAAAATAAATAATATTTATGTTACATATTAAAATGTAATTAAATAATACATGCTTATTATCAATAAGCATACTATTAAATAGTAATTATTCAATGCTTACTTGTGAATATATTATTCCTAATGCAATCTATTAAGATTTATTAAAAATATTAATAGTATAAATGCATAAAAATATATATACAGATAGAATCTAGAATAATAGTAAAAATTAATAAAATACAGTTATATAATACTAATAACAATATTCTAGATAAATACGATATCTAACATAAAAATTATTTGCTAAGGTTATTTATTTTAAAACTATCATAAATAGAGCTACAATCTTTTTTATTCCACTAGATTAATTTTTTGATTTCCATAAATAATTTATATTCATTTGTAATGGTGGAAAAGGTAAGCGTAGATTATGTTGTTGGAATCCATAAAGAATTAGTTGATGAATTTGATGGCGTAATGGCATACGATGTGCCATCTCAGCTGCATAAATACGCAATTCAAAAATTTGAATACCTTGCTGTATATTTACTAGATAAGCTTCTGGTGCTGGTGTTTCAAGTACTAAAGAACATTGAGATGCTGCTTCTAGCAAAATATTAGTTACTTCTTGACTATTAGCTTGAGTATCTGCTGGTATAGTAAGCACGACACGAGTGACAGCATCACTTAAAGACCAGTTAATAAATTGCTCAGTAATAAAAGCTTTATTAGGCACTATAATTTCTTTCCTATCCCAATCAGAAATTGTTGTAGCACGAGTATTAATTTTGGTAACAGATCCGGTAAGATCGCGAATTGTAACAGTATCACCAATGCGTATTGGCTTCTCAAATAAAATTATTAAACCAGAAACAAAGTTAGCTACTATTTCCTGCAAACCAAATCCTAAACCAAGGGTAAGAGCCGCTATCAACCATTGTAATTTAGCCCACTCTATGCCTAACATTGAGAAACTAATCAAACCACCAAATAGCAATAATAGATACTTTGTAATACTAGTAATAGCATATCCTGTTCCTGGGGTTAAATCAAGATGTTGTAATAAACCAAGCTCTAATAATGCAGGCATATTTTTAACTAACTGTACGGTAACAATCATTACTAATATTGCAATTAATACTGCACCTAAAGTAATAGGTTGCAAAGTTACCACTCCTTTTGCTGAAGATGTCACATCCCATAAACGAATATTTTCTAAAAATGCAAAAGCAGAATGTAATTCAGACCACAGCCAAATTAGTGAAACTAAAGCTACCATAGTTAGAATAGAACGTACTAAACGTAAAGATTGAGCGCTAATAGTGTCTAGATCTACAACAGGTTCTTCAATATCTTGGCTACCTTCAATGTTATATAAAATAGAATCGTCTTCACTCTTATTTCTTTTTTCAAGACGTTCTGCTCGGCGTTGTTTAGCACGCTCAAAAGCAATACGACGTCTTTGAATTAACATCCAACGACGAATAATATAGTATACAACTAGTAATATAAACCATATTGCAACTGAACTTTCTAAACGAGCTAATAGCACTTTAGCCGTATTTAAATACCCAAACAAAGAAGAAAAAGCAGCAATTAATGGTGCGCATAATAAAATCCACCATAACACATGATTTGTAAGATTTTCACCATCACCATGTTTATTTAGGTATAATGAAATTCCTGCTCTTTTTAGACTAGCAGTCAATAAACTAAGAGCTACACAGAGCATTATAAAGCAAAATCTTCCTAAAGATCCATTAAAAAAACGATTGTCCATATTATCAAATGTAACTAATGCCATTAATAGAGGTACTATCAGCCAAATAGACATACGATAGTAGCTCATAGCTCGTTTAACTTTATATTCTGCCCAACGAAAATGAGCAATAAACAAACCATTTGACTGTGCAAATGCTGCGCTAATCATAAACGCCCATAATACCGGTAGCGCAGCTGTTACACCATATCCTATTGCAACAGATATTGAATATGGCCATGTATTGCGTAAACCATAACCTAAAGCAGCCCATAAAATTAACAATGGTAGTGCTACTAATATAGACCAAAAAACTGTACGTAAAGTAAGTGAAATATGATCCTGAGTAACTTTGCCTACTTTACTGCTAGCTCGTTCCATAAATGCTTGATAATAACTACGCGAATAGATACTGCAACCAACTAATATTAATGCTCCAGACAATAGTAATAGTGTTTCTTTTGATGTTAGCATCATTAAAAAAGCTTTACTTAATTGAGATAATGTATCAAAAGATAATAGACGATGTAAACTCTCAATGACGTCTAATGGCGTAGCTAAGGAAATAGGATCTACATCGGCTGTCCAGAACAAATAACGATGAGTTACATCTTTTAGTTCTATAAAAGCGTCTATAAGCTGTGTATTGGCAATTTTTAGTTTAGTAAGTTCTAGGATTTGCGCATCGCAGCCAGATAGTAATGCATTTAATAGTTTACGCTGAGTATTAAGGTGAGGCTGTAGCACATTTTGCTGTGTAATAGTTAATGAACTACCATCATTTTGTTTATAGTTAGATATTGTTTCTATTTTATTAAGTAAATTTTCAAAATATAAGCGTTGTACTCTTAATTTTGCCATATCACCATCAAGTTGCTGAGGATTTGGAATATCAGGGAGTCTAGCTACTTGTGACCTCATGGTTTCTCTTAATACAGCAGTCCCATCTAACCATTGAGCTTGCTCTCGAATAGTATTAAGTACCCTACATACTTGGAGAGTCTTTGTTTCAGTAAGACGCTGTTGATTAGCAATACTATCCATACGAACAGATTGTTGATTTAATGTTTGTGAAAGTTCTTGGTTTATTTGTAGTTGCTCTATAATAGATAGCGGTAAATCTCCTATTTGTTCTACAAGTTTTTTGGTACGTACTAACGCCTGTTCAGTTTCATGTTGTCTTTGTGAATTAAGAATATTACGTAAATTTTTTAGTTGCAGTTCTAACCATTGATGTCGTTTACGTAAAATATCAATCTGTAAGCGTACTAGTTCTTGACGATTATCAGCTGAAAGTTGTTCAATTTCTAATTCATCTACTAACGATTTACGTGCAATAACTTCAGCTTGTAATTGATTGTATTGTGCTTGTGACAGTAAAGTACTAGTAACTAATACGTTACTTAAACGATGCTCAGCCTCGGTAAGATTTTTACGGAAAGTAGCTTGTTTTTGTGGAATCTGACTCAATGAATCACTAATTTCACGCGAATGATCTAACTCTTGCTGCAATTGACGAGAAATTTCTAGTAATTGACTGCTAATCTGTAATATATGCTGTTCATACGCACTAACTGGTATGATAGATGTCAATGGTGGAGATATGTCCTCATGATGTAATTGTTGACGAAGTTCACGTGTAAGTGTTGGAAAATCTTTTATAATTTTTTGATATTGTTGAATACGTTGAGCTGACTCTTGACTTTGATTTAGCCAATTAAGAGTACTTTCAAGTACTTCAATGATTTCATATTTATTAGGAATATTTTTATTAGATTGAATTTGTTTCAATTCTTGAATAAGCTGCTGTTCATTTGGCGTACCGTAAACATTAAATAAAATTGAAAATATTAAAAGCCCGGTTATCAATAATTTGGTAATCAGGCACATAGATATTCCTTTCTTTTAGCAATTTGTCATTTATTTTATTTATAAATAGATGATTAAAGAAAATAAATGCTAATAATTTAGTAAATTTGCTAATAAAACTTTTAAAGTTAATCAAAAAGTACTCTAATATTAAGATTTCTTTAATGTTAATGTCAATTAATCGGGAACTATCTTTATTTTGTAAGCAAATTCTTCACCTATAATAGTTTTAAATCCGCTAATTAATTTTGGAGTAAACTCAATACGATTTGCAGAAAATAAATTAATCACTGTAGAACCTAATTTAAAACGACCCATATCTTCGCCTTTTTTTAGAATAACAGCACCTTCTCCCGTAGCTGGATAAGTCCAGCGCTGAATAATGCCTTCACGGGTACTATTAACAGTACCTGACCAGACAGTTTCAATACTACCAACAATAGTAGCACCAATTAAAATCTGTGCTATTGGGCCAAAATAAGTATCAAAAATACAAATTAAACGTTCGTTACGAGCAAAAATATTAGATACATTCATAGTCATAAGTGAATTGACAGAAAAAAGATCTCCAGGAACATATATCATTTCGCGGAGCGTGCCATTACATGGCATATGAACACGATGACAGTTACTAGGTGATAAATAAATAGTAGCAAACTGACCATTTTTAAATTCTTCTGCTAGTAGATAGTTGCCGGCTAAAAGTGCTTCAAGTGTATAGTAATAACCTTTAGCCTGTAAGATTTTATCTTGTTCAATATTACCTAATTGACTTATTGTACCATCAACAGGTAATACTAAACCATCAACATAATCAGTAATAGGACGCATACCATTACGTAGCGGACGAACAAAGAAATCATTAAAAGTCTTATAATGTTCAGGTTGTGAATAAAGAGCTTCTTTCATGTTGATTTTGTAATACCTAATAAAAGCTTTTATTGCCATATGAGTCATCCACCCAGCTTGTTGATCAGCTCCCCAACCAATAAGACGAGTTATACATTGTTTAGGCAATAAATATTGTAATTTAATTTTAATGCTATCTAGCACTTTTTAACCTCTTCTAATAGGTTTACATTCAGATATGATAATTATTTATTATATAAATTAATATATTCTTAAAAACTATTATTTTTTATCAATAACATGTTATTAGTAAGTCAGATTATGATATGTTATAGTAATTAATTCATAGATTAATGTTTTACTAATATATATAATAAAAATTATTTTAGTATAATATTGTAAATAGTTTGTGCTTTATGAAATTAATGAATAACTCTCTTTTGTTTTATTTTATATTGATTTTAAAGTAGTAGTATTTTATATCAAAATAAATTGAGATTTTTTACAATTCAGATTGTTTATATAATTATTCTTACAATCTACAATCATTACTATATCTATCCTATACTAATAATATAATAGTATTAATTAACTTTATCAATATTTATAAAATATTAATTTATTATGTTATTTTAAAGTTTTTGAAAATATATATCAACATATAAATTGATAATTGTATTATTTAGAATAATAAATAACATTTATATTAATAAATATAAACTTACTGATATTAAGTATATAATAATATATAATATTATCAATAATTTTATATATAAAATTTATAATACTTAGTTGTTATAATACTTTTCTTACGTAGAATAGTTAAAAATGGAAAATATATAATATTATTAATTAATAATTAATGTCTTAAAGGTGTATTTATTATCCCTAAAAAATTATTATTTATAATATATAAATTATATATTATAAATAATAATTTTTTATCATATAAAAGTTAATTATTTAATAATACTATGGAATAACTATAAAAATAAAAATTTTTTACAAATTACGTAATTTTATTAAAAAAATTATTATTTATTAGTAGGCATATATTTTAGAATTAATTATAATGTACTGTGTGCATTACTGAATTTTAATTATTTAATTAAGTAATTAATATTTAAAGTATTATAAAAATAAATAATAATTTTAGTCTATGTATGGACGTATATTTTTATTAAAATTATAACTATGCATCTATCAATTGTACTGATCTATAATTTGTATCTTAATATTCATTACCAATAACCCTACTGCGATAACTTGCCCAATTAAAATTAACCCATAAACTATTCCCTAAACTCATACGATCCATAACACGCTCTCCTAATAAAGTATTCATATTATGAACATTTAAATTCGAAAGCATGCCCGTAGGACGTTTTGATGACGAACGTCTATCAACTATTTGATTAATAATTACTTTTTCATAACGTGATTCAATTTGTACACCAATTTCATCAATCACCAGTAAATCTACTGCGCTAAAATTGTTTAATAAAGAATCTTCTGTAGTGTTACTATTGCCGTTAAAAGTTTTCTTTATACTAGACATTAAATCAGCTACTGTAATAATAAGAACTGATTTATTACATAAAATTAAATCATTACTAATAGCTACTGCTAAATGGTTTTTACCTGTACCTGGTTTACCAGAAAAAATAAAACTAGCAATATTGCTATTAAATTCTGCTGCATACTGACGAGCACGTTCTAATGCTATTTGTTGACCTCTACATTCTACTTGATAATTATCAAATGAGCAATTCATATGTAACGGGCGAATACCGGAGCACTTAAAAATACGTTGAATTTTCATAGCTTGATTATCGCGCGAAATAGCTTTTGAGCATTTACGACCTTCTTCTTCCTGCCAAATACGCCATTCTTCAGCATTAGTAAATTTAGGTGTAATATGCATAGGTATCATATTTTTTAATTTCTGTATTAATTTTATATTCGTGAGATCTTTCATCATGTATCTCTAAAAAATTTAGTATATAATAGTATTATTATCTATCATTATAAAATAATGTATTCAATAATTATTGATATATAATTATGTTTATTATTTATTTTTTGTATTCATTTAATATTAATTAAATAACAAATCTTGAATAATATATTGAATATTGATTTATTATTAAAAATATTTATTATATAATATACTTTATAACATATAATTATTATGTAATATAGATATAATATAATTATATCATGCTGAATTAATTGTATATGATTATAAAAAATAATAAATTAATTGTAAATTTTATTTTTTTATTAAATATGAATACCTTATATCTTTCAATATAATAAAATATTGTATACAAAACATATGATAAGTTTAATAAGGAAAATTTGAAAAATAATACTTTTTAACATATAAATAGTAAAATTATGATTTATTATATCGAATACTAAATATAATAATACTAATATCTATTAGATTTGTACAATGTAATAATACAATTTCTTATTGATTAAAAAATACAATTATTCAATAATATTTGAATACTTTAACGCATTTAATAATAATTTATCATAAATAATGAATCTAGTAGATAAAAAATATTTAATAAATATATATAAATAATTTGAATATCATGAGAACATATTAATTTATAAAATTTTAAATTAAAACTAGATGTATTAAATTGTTTAAAAAATAATTCAATATATTAAATATTTTGTTTCTTATTTAAACTGAGAATAAATATAGAAGTTGCGCATAAAACAACAGCAGGACCAGCAGGTATATCATAAAACGCAGAAAATATAAGGCCTCCACTAACTGCTATAATACCAATAATAACAGCTATTCCTGCCATTTGCTCTGGTGTACTAGATACACAACGAGCAGTAGCTGCAGGGATAATTAATAAAGATGTAATAATTAACGCACCAACAAATTTCATTGCTAATCCAATTGTTAAAGCTGTCGCTAACATTAATATCATTTGAATACGTTCAATATTAATACCATCTACATGAGCTAATTCTGAATTAATAGTTACTGAAAGTAAAGAACGCCATTGCCATAATAAAATACTTAAAACAAAAATAACGCCAATAGCAATTATTTTAATATCTTGATAAGTTACCGATAGTAAGTCACCAAATAAATAAGCCATTAAATCTATACGTATATTAGACATTAACGCTATTATAACTAGTCCTAATGAAAGAGTACTATGCGCCATTATACCTAATAAAGTATCAAAACTAATAGTTGGACGACGTTCGAGCCATACTAAACAAATAGCAAGAGGCAGGATTACTATAATAACAGCAAAAAAAAGATTTATATTAAGGAGTAAACCAAATGCTACGCCAAGTAATGAGACATGCGCTAGAGTATCTCCAAAATAAGACATTCGACGCCATATTATAAATGATCCTAGAGGTCCTGCCGTTAATGCGAGTAATGTGCCTGCAATCCAACTAGGAAGAAGTAAATCAATCATTACGGTTATGTTCTCTTCCCTGCTAATGATATCATATATTACCTGTAGAGTAGTGTGATGTTAAGTAATGATAATTATTATATTTCTAATATTTTAACAATATAAAATTAAAATAGCTATACATTTATAAATACATAAATTATAACTTAAAAATATGCTAATAAGAATTATAGAAATAATTATATTTTTACAGTACTTTTATAATAAAGACACTATACGATAATAATTTTTATTACAAACAAAATTATCTCTTTTCTAAGAAAAATTGATATCATATGCTTCAATTCAGCAAAAAATATTCTTCATAAGGCTATAATATATTACGTTTGTAGGACAATGCTAAAATATATAAAACACTTAAATATTTTAGGTATATTATTATAGATAATAATTAAAATTTTGATTTAAGATTATTTTATTAGATATATAGTCGTATACACTAACAATGATACTACTTCATTTAAACATTTTAATAAAAATTCTAAAATATTAAGTTATGATACAAATAGAATTTACAATTTCAAGAAAATTTAATTTTAATATCATCTTAAAGATATAAGATATATTTTGATATTTATTTTATTTTTTTTGCATACACACTATATATAATATAATAATATACTGCAACTAACAAAAAATAATATAATATGATACAAAAAACAAAATGGTTTAAGCGTAATCTTATTATTGTATTAATTATAATAGTAAGCATAAATTATGTTAAAGCAGATCTGTTAACCTCTATACGTCCTTTAGGATTTATTGCGTCAGCAATTGCAGATGGTATAACACAAACGCATGTTTTGCTACCTAATGGTGCTTCTCCACATAATTATGCACTAAAGCCATCTGATATTCAACGTTTACATCAAGCAGATTTAGTGATATGGATAAGCCCAGAAATGGAAGTATTTTTAACAAAATTAACCCAACAAATAGATAGTCATAATAACCTTATTTTAGCTAATGTGCCAACTATTCATAATCTTCTGATTCCAGGTAATAACAATGATAATATTAAGTTATTAAAAATAAAACAAAGTCCACAGCAACATAATAATAGAAGCAATATTGCAATAACTACTCATACTATTTTAGAAAAATATATTCATCATCATTATAGTCAATATAATTTTCATATTTGGTTATCCCCAATTATTGCAAAAAGTATTGCTATTGCTATTCATTCTAAGTTATTATTACAATATCCAAAAAATAAAAATAGGCTAGATATCAATCTACGTAGATTCGAGGAAACATTACAGCAGACACAAAAAAATATTTTTTTAATGCTCAAACCTATACATGGTAAAGGTTATTTTGTTTTTCATGATGCTTATAGTTACTTTGAAAAATATTTCGGTTTAACTCCTTTAGGTTATCTCACTATAAATCCTGAAATTCAGCCTGGTGCATATCATTTACATAAAATTCGAACACAATTAGCGCAACCAAAAGTTATTTTTACTGAACCACAGTTCAGACCAGCAGTAATTTCTGCAATAGTACAAGGGACTAAAATACGTGAAGGAACTTTAGATCCCCTAGGAAGTTCTATTGCATTAGGTGCTGATAGTTACAACAAGTTTTTAACTCAGCTATCACAACAATATTTAAGCTGCCTGAACAGAGATTAAGAGGACATACTAGTGCAGCAGATAGCTAGATCTATCACTCTAGCATATAATAACTTACCTAGATTACATAGGGTGATGCTAGGCTCACTAACTATTATTACACTAGCTATATCTATTGGACGACCATTAGTTTACCAACATAATAGTATCAATAATAAAGTTACTGAAATAATTCATATAGATCATAAGAAATCACAGATTCTTACGCCTGAAGCAAGTGAACCATTAGATACACTTATAACAGACGATGAAATTTCTACTGACGAATTAGATGATAAACCAGAGAATAATTACAAAACTTATGATTATCTTATTACTATGGGAGATAATCTTAGTAATATTTTAACTAATTTTGGTATTGATAAATCAGAAATATTTAAGCTAATTAAACAATATCCAATATTAAGTAATCTAAAAATAGGTCAAACTATTTCCTGTGATGTTAATCATATTGGTGAATTACAACAGTTATTTTGGAAATTAAATCGTTGCGAAACTCGTACTTATAGTCTTATTAACGGCAGATTTAAAGAATTTATAAAATCTCAGCAAGGAAATGAAAACAATAAAATTATTACTGGATCACTAAATGGTAGTTTTGTAAATAGTGCTCGTAATGCAGGACTGACTCTTACCGAAGTTAATATGATTATTAAAGTCTTACAATGGCAAATGGATTTTCGTAAATTACAGAAAGGTGATCAATTTGCAGTTCTAATCGCTCGTAAAGAACTTAATAGTTATAGCAAACAGAGTCAATTATTGGGTGTAAGAATGCATACTAATGGAAAAGATTATTACGCAGTACGTGCCGAAGATGGTAAATTTTATGATCTTCAAGGTAGTGGTTTAGTAAAAAGATTTATGCGTTTTCCTACAATAAAAAAATTTCGAATTTCATCTAATTTTAACCCACGTCGTATTCACCCTATTACTGGACATATAGCTCCACATCGTGGTGTTGATTTTGCTATGCCAGTAGGAACACCTATATTTGCAATAGGAGACGGTAAAGTTGTAGTCGCAAAAAATGGAGGAGCAGCAGGTAATTATATAGTTATTCGCCACAGTTGTCGGTATACAACACGTTTTATGCATCTTAATAAAATTCTTGTAAAACCAGGACAACAAGTAAAACGCGGAGAACGTATCGCATTATCTGGTAATACTGGTCGTTCTACAGGACCACATTTGCATTACGAATTCTGGTTAAATAATCAAGCAATTAATCCTTTAACGGTACAATTACCACGTACCGATAAATTATTAGGTAAAAATCGTCAAGAATATTTAGATCTTGTAGGTCATATTATTCTACAACTTAAAAATTAAAAATTATATTATTTAATTATATAATCTTAATAATGTAATATTTTATTAAATGATTTTTATGCACAATATGTATTTATTATTATGTATGATAATGATGTTATTTATTGTTTTATTTTAATTTTTAGTTACACTAATTTTATATTAAAAAATAATATATGAATATATGTTTATATTATTGATATAATTTATTATTTTTATAAAAAATATAATATATATGCAGAAAATTATTATAAAATAATGCTAATTTTTTAAAAAATTAGCATTATTTTATTTGAATCAATGAAATGTATATTTTAAATTTAACGTACCAAATATATCTTACTTAAATGTAGTATTATAAGAAATATTAGGCACGATCTATTTTACTCATAACAAATTTAATGAAATTTGTTAATTTTAAATATCATTGCAATACAATTAGCATAGATTGTTATAATACATTATAAAATTTATATTAACAATAATATAAATTAAAATTATTTTCTAATATTTAAATGTAACTTATTAACAATGATATATAGTACATTTTAGAATACTTAAAATATTAATTTTTTTGTATGTATGTACAGATTACTTATTTCTGTAAAACTATATAATAACGCGATCAAGAAGTTCAATATAAGCCATTGGTGCATTATCTCCTGAGCGATATCCACATTTAAGAATACGAGTATATCCACCAGAACGTTTGATAAAGCGTGGTCCTATCTCATTAAATATTTTTGCTACTAATATATTATTGCGAATACTAGCAAATGCTAACCTCCTATTAGCAACATTATCAATTTTTGCTAAAGTAATTAAAGGCTCAAAAACACTACGTAGTTCTTTAGCTTTTGGTAGAGTTGTTTTTATAATTTCATTATGAACCAAAGAATTAACCATATTGCGAAACATAGCTTGACGATGGCTACTATTACGATTTAATTTACGCCCGCTCTTACAATGACGCATAATATTTATCCTTTTGTAGTATAAAATCCTTAAATGTGTCTTATCAAATTAGCTACTCATCAGTAATGCTAGCTGGTGGCCAGTTTTCTAGGCGCATACCTAAAGATAAGCTGCGTAAAGCTAATATATCTTTAATCTCAGTAAGAGATTTTTTGCCCAAATTAGGTGTTTTTAGTAACTCAATTTCTGTACGTTGCACTAAATCTCCAATGTAATGAATAGCTTCTGCTTTTAAGCAATTAGCAGAACGTACAGTTAATTCTAGATCATCGACTGAACGCAACAAGATGGGATCAAATTCTGGTTTTTCTTCTTTTACTTCAGGTTGATGAATATCACGCAAATCAATAAAAGCTTCAAGTTGTTCAGCTAAAATAGTTGCAGCACGACGAATTGATTCTTCGGGATCAATAGTACCATTAGTTTCCATCTCTATAACTAGTTTATCTAAATCAGTACGTTGTGCAACACGAGCAGCTTCAACATTATAAACAATACGTTCTACAGGACTGTAACAAGCATCTACTAATAAACGACCAATAATTCTTTCATTTTCTTCTATATTTATTCGAGAAGAAGCTGGTACATATCCACGACCACGCTGAATTTTAATACGCATATTAATTGATGCATTTTTATCAGTCAGATGACAAATAACATAATTAGGATTAATTATATCAATATTATTATCATGGCTAATATCAGCAGCAGTTACAACACAAATACCAGATTTATTAAGATTTAAAATTACTTCATCTTTATCTTGAATTTTTACTGCCAATCCTTTTAAATTTAGTAGTATTTCTAAAATATCCTCTTGTACACCTTCTTTAGTGCTATACTCATGTAATACACCATCAATCTCAACCTCGGTGACCGCACAACCAGGCATAGATGAAAGCAGAATACGACGTAGTGCATTACCAAGAGTATGACCAAAACCACGTTCTAATGGCTCAAGGGTAACCCTAGCGTGTGTTGCGCTTATTTGTTCAATATCTACTAAGCGCGGTTTTAGAAAATCTGTTACAGAAGACTGCATGATATCCTCTCTCTGGTACTTCATTTTACTTAGAATAAAGCTCAACAATAAGGTGTTCATCAATATCTGCAGATAAATCAGAACGTTCAGGATTATTTTTAAATATACCTTCCATTTTAGCAATGTTAACTTCGATCCAAGTTATATTTTGACGTTGTTCAATCAATTCTAATGCAGCTTTTACACGAGATTGTTTTTTAGCTGTTTCACGTACACTGATTATATCACTGGGAGTGACTTGATAAGAAGGAATGTTAACAACACGATTATTAACTATAATAGCTTTATGGCTGACCAATTGACGTGCTTCTGCACGAGTAGTACCAAATCCCATGCGGTAAACTACATTATCTAGACGCCGTTCCAACAATTGCAATAGTTTTGCACCAGTATTGCCTTTTAAACGTGCTGCTTTTTTATAATAATTATGAAATTGACGTTCTAAAACGCCATACATACGACGCACTTTTTGTTTTTCACGTAATTGAACACCGTAATCAGACAGGCGAGGCTTGCGTGCACCGTGCTGTCCAGGTGCTTTCTCAAGTTTACATTTACTATCAATAGCACGAACACCAGACTTAAGAAATAAATCTGTGCCTTCACGACGGATGAGCTTAAGTGTAGGACCTAAATATCTTGCCATTTTTTCTCCAATAATCCGCAAACGATGTTATACACGACGTTTTTTTGGCGGACGACAACCATTATGAGGAATAGGAGTAACATCAGTAATATTAGTAATACGGAAACCAGCTGCATTTAATGCGCGAATCGTGGACTCGCGTCCAAGACCAGGCCCTTTAACCATAATATCTAAATTTTTAATACCATATTCTTTTACTATTTCAGCGCAACGTTCTGCGGCTACTTGTGCAGCAAATGGCGTAGATTTACGAGAACCACGAAAACCAGAACCACCAGATGTTGCCCATCCTAACGCATTACCTTGACGATCAGTAATAGTAACAATGGTATTATTAAAAGAAGCATGGATATGAGCTACTCCGTCTAAAATCTGCTTTTTTACACGTTTAACACGTGCACGAATAAGTGTTTTTGCCATTATTTAATTATCCCGATTATTTTTTGATCGGTTTACGTGGACCCTTACAGGTGCGTGCATTAGTTTTAGTACGCTGACCACGAACCGGTAAACCACGACGATGACGTAAACCGCGATAGGTACCAAGATCCATTAAACGTTTGATGCTCAGGGTTACTGCACGACGCAGATCACCTTCTATAGTATACTTAGCTACTTCGTCACGAAGCTTATCAATTTGCTCTTCAGATAGATTACTCAGCTTAACATGTTCAACAATACCAGTAGCCTTGCAAATAGATTGCGAACTCGTCTTGCCTATACCGAATATCGCAGTTAATGCGATTACAGTTTGTTTTTGATCAGGGATATTAATACCTGCTATACGGGCCACTATGCACTCCTAAGTTTTTATACAATAGTAACATTTTAAAAAGATCTTTTTAAAAATACTTAAATGATACTATAGTAATACACAAAATATTAGTTGGCTAAATTTACTTATATTAACCTAACTTTACAAGAAATATGTCATATAATTAACCTTGACGCTGTTTATGTTTTGGCTCTGCACTGCAAATAACATATACAATACCATTTCGTTTAACAATTTTACAGTTACGACATAATTTTTTAACGGAAGCACGAACTTTCATTTTACTCTCCGTACTTTATTAAATTACTAAAATTAACGATTAGAGCTTCTCAGATTTGCTTTTTTTAATACAGATTCGTACTGATTTGACATCATGATAGTTTTTACCTGAGCCATAAAATCCATAATAACAACTACTACAATAAGTAGTGAGGTACCTCCAAAATAGAATGGTACATTCATGGCATTACGCATAAACTCTGGAAACAAACAAATAAAAGTAATATATAAAGCACCAATTAAAGTTAAACGAGTCATTACTTTATTGATATACCTTGCCGTTTGTTCTCCGGGACGAATGCCTAACACAAATGCACCAGATTTTTTTAAATTATCAGCTGTTTCTCTAGGATTGAAAACTAACGCTGTATAGAAAAAACAAAAAAAAATGATTGCAGACGCATAAAGTAATAAATAAAGTGGTTGACCAGGTTGCAAATACATAGCAATTAAAGTTAACCAGTGCCAATTAGTGCCACCCCCAAACCAAGATGCAATCGTAGCTGGAAATAGAATAATACTTGAAGCAAATATGGCAGGTATTACACCGGACATATTAATTTTTAATGGTAAATGTGTGCTCTGTGATGCATAAATTTTACGTCCTTGTTGACGCTGAGCATAATTAACGACAATGCGACGTTGACCACGTTCCATAAAAACAACAAAAAAAGTTATTGCAAATACTAAGATTGTGATTAATAACAATAAAAAAACATGAAGATCTCCATGTCTTGCTTGTTCAATAGTATGACTAACTGCCGGTGGTAAGCCAGCTATTATACCAGCAAAAATAATAATTGAAATACCATTACCTATCCCACGTTCAGTAATCTGTTCGCCTAACCACATTAAAAACATAGTACCTGTAACTAAACTAATTACTGTAGTACAATAGAAAATTAATCCAGGATGTATGACTAATTCTTTCATACCTGGCATATTAGGAAGACCAGTGCCAATACCGATAGCCTGTATAATAGATAAAATAAGAGTACCATAACGAGTATACTGATTAATTTTACGACGACCAGATTCTCCTTCTTTTTTTATCTCCGATAAAGCTGGATGAATAACAATTAATAATTGTATAATAATTGATGCTGAAATATACGGCATGATACCTAAAGCAAAGATTGAAGCACGACTTAGAGCGCCACCAGAAAACATATTAAACATCTCAATAATAGTACCGTTTTGTTGTTCGAGCATTGTTGTTAATACATTGATATTAATACCAGGAATAGGAATGAACGAACCAATACGGAATACTATAAGAGAACCAATGACAAAGAACATTCTATATTTTAGTTCGTTAAGTCCACCTATAGCGCTTCGAAAATCTAATGTTGGTTGTTTAACCATTTAGTATTTATTCCTCAATTTTACCGCCAAGATCTTTGATAACAGTACGAGCACCTTTAGTAACACGCAGACCACGTAGAGTAACAGCACGTTTAATTTCACCTGCAAGTATCACTTTAACGAATTTAATATGTTGACCAACTATATTAGCTATTTTTAAAGTATTTAAATCAATTAAATCACCTTCAACTACAGCAATATCTGATAAACGTACTTCTACGGTATTTATTCCTTTGCGGGAATTAAAACCAAATTTAGGTAGGCGTCTATAAAGAGGCATTTGACCTCCTTCAAAACCACGACGCAGACTATTACCAGAGCGCGACTTCTGACCTTTATGACCTCGCCCACAAGTCTTACTTAATCCAGAACCAATACCGCGTCCTACACGTTTAACTGTATGCTTTGATCCTTTAGCTGGAGATAAATCATTCAAACGCATTTCTTACTCCCTAATTTTAACCATATAGAAAATTTTATTAATCATGCCACGCACGGCAGGTGTATCTTTACGCTCTACAGTGTGACCAATGCGACGCAAACCTAATCCTAATAAAGTTGCTTTATGTTGTGGTAATCGTCCTATAGAACTGCGTGTTTGAGTTATTTTAATAGTTTTTACCATGGTTCGTTACCTAAAATGTCTTTGACTGATTTACCTCGTTTAGCAGCTATCATATCTGGAGATTTCATACTTGCTAGACCATCAATAGTTGCACGTACTACATTAATTGGATTAGTAGAACCATAAGATTTAGCTAAAACATTATGAACACCAGCAACTTCTAAAACAGCACGCATTGCACCGCCTGCAATAATACCAGTTCCTTCGGAAGCTGGTTTCATAAAAATACTAGATCCTGTATGAGCACCTTTTACAGGATGCTGCAAAGTTCCTCTATTAAGAGCTATATTGATAATATTTCTACGAGCTTTTTCCATTGCTTTTTGAATTGCTGCAGGAACTTCACGTGCTTTGCCATATCCAAAACCTACACGTCCATTATTATCACCTACTACAGTTAATGCAGTAAAACTAAAAATACGACCACCTTTTACTGTTTTAGATACACGATTTACCGCAATTAATTTTTCTTGTAAGTCTCCGCTAATTTGTTTTTCAATATGAGCCATATAATACCTCTAACTTAAAACTGTAAGCCAGCTTGACGAGCAGCATTTGCTAATGCTTCGATGCGACCATGATATCTAAAGCCAGAACGGTCAAAAGATATATCTTTTATACCTTTATTTAAGGCGCGTTTTGCAATCATTTTACCTACAATTATTGCAGCATGTTTATTTCCAGTATATTTCATTTGTGCGCTAATTACTTGTTCTACAGTAGAAGCAGCTACCAAAACTTCAGAACCATTAGGAGCAATTATTTGGGCATAAATATGACGAGGAGTACGATGTACTACCAAGCGAGTTACACCTAACTCTTTGAGTTTATGGCGTGCACGAGTCGCACGACGGATACGAGCATATTTCTTATACATAATATTTATCTTATTTTTTCTTAGCTTCTTTAATACGAACGACTTCGTCGGCGTAACGAACACCTTTACCTTTATAAGGTTCAGGACGACGGTAAGCACGTAAATCTGCTGCTACCTGTCCTACTAACTGTTTATCAGAACCTTTTATTACAATTTCCGTTGGAGATAAACATTCAGCAGTTATACCAATTGGTAAATTATATTTAACTGGGTGAGAAAATCCTAAAGATAAATGTACAAAGTTATCTTGTAGTATTGCACGATATCCTACACCTACTAATTGAAGCTTTTTAATAAATCCTTTAGTAACACCAATAATCATAATATTTAAAAGAGCACGAGTTGTGCCAGCTTGTGCCCATGCATTTGCAAAATCTTCACGTGGAGAAAATATTAATGTATTATTAACATGCTTTACTTCAACAGCATTGTGTATTATACGACTTAGTTCACCATTTTTACCTTTTATTGAAATTTTTTGACCTTTGAGTTTAATTATTACACCGATAGGTATAATGATAGGTGTTTTAGCAACACGAGACATGCTTTTCTCCCGATTAAGCTACGTAGCAAAGAATCTCACCACCAATACCAGACCGACGCGCCATAGAATCAGTTATGATACCTTTAGAGGTAGACACAACAGCTATACCTAAACCAGCCATAACTTTTGGTAGTGCATCTTTTTTTTTGTATATACGCAGACCTGGACGGCTTATACGTTGAATTCTTTCTACTACTGGTTTACCTTTAAAATATTTTAATATTAATTGTAAAGTAGGCTTAACTTGACCTATAACACTACAATCTTCAATAAAACCTTCTTGTTTTAATAAATTAGCTATTGCTAGCTTTAGCTTTGAAGAAGGCATAGTAATAACGTTTTTTTTTGCGGCTTGACCATTACGAATTCTAGTTAACATATCCGCTATTGGATCTTGCATACTCATAATATCTTATCTCATAATTCAATTAATAATATTTACCAGCTAGCTTTCTTAAGACCTGGTATTTCACCACGCATAGCAGCTTCACGAACTTTAATGCGACTCAAACCAAATTTACGCAGGAAAGCATGTGGACGACCAGTTTGACGGCAACGATTACGCTGACGAGACGGACTTGAATCACGTGGTAAGGTTTGTAGTTTAAGAACAGCATTCCAACGCTCTTTGTGAGAAAGATTCATATTGGAAATAATTAATTTTAGTTCAATACGTTTAGTTAAGAACTTATCAGCTAATTTCACGCGCTTAACTTCGCGTGCTTTCATAGATTGCTTAGCCATCATTAGTTACCCTATTTTACTTACGTAATGGGAAGTTAAAAGCTGTTAGTAATGCACGACATTCATTATCTGATTTTGCAGTGGTGATAATATTAATGTCTAAACCACGAATATGATCGACTTTATCATAATCTATTTCTGGAAAAATGATCTGTTCACGGATGCCCATACTGTAATTACCATGACCATCGAATGATTTAACGGATAAGCCACGAAAGTCATTAATACGAGGTATAGTAATAGCGATTAAACGCTCAAAGAAATCCCACATACGTTTACCACGTAAAGTTACTTTACAGCCAATCGGGTATCCTTGTCTAATTTTAAATCCTGCAATTGATTTTCGTGCTTTAGTAATTAAAGGTTTTTGGCCTGATATTGCTGCTAAGTCAGATGTTGCTTTCTCTAATATTTTCTTATCCGCAATTGCTTCACTAATACCAATATTCAGGGTAATTTTTTTAATTCGTGGAACTTGCATGACAGAATAATAACCAAAAATAGATATTAATTGCTTGACTACTTTGTCTTTGTAGTAATCATGCAGTTTCGCCATTGTAATATACTCCAGATTATTTAATAGTTTCATTGTTAGATTTAAAGAAACGGACTTTCCTTCCATCTTTAAATCTAAAACCTACACGGTCAGCTTTACCTGTTAAGGTATTTAAAAGAGCTATGTTAGAAATATGAATGGCAGCTTCTTTTTTAATAATACCCCCTATTTTATTTAAAGCAGCCACAGCTTTTTGATGCTTTTTAACTAAATTTATACCCTCAACTATTACTTTACTAGAAGATAAAATATTTTTTACTTTACCGCGTTTACCTTTATCTTTACCAACAAGTACAATTACTTCATCATTACAACGTATTTTTGCTGCCATAGTTTCATTCCTTATAGTACTTCTGGTGCTAATGAAATAATTTTCATGAACTTTTCATTACGCAACTCACGAGTTACTGGACCAAAAATACGTGTACCAATAGGCTGTTCAGAATTATTATGTAAAATAACACATGCATTACCATCAAAACGAATGACAGAGCCATCGGAGCGACGAATACCTTTTTTAGTGCGTACTACAACCGCTTTTAATACATCGCCTTTTTTTACCTTTCCACGAGGAATTGCTTCTTTAATAGTAATTTTAATAATATCACCAATACCTGCGTAACGACGATGAGAACCACCTAAAACTTTAATACACATTACACAACGTGCACCAGAGTTATCCGCTACTTTTAGCATAGTTTGTTCTTGAATCATTCAAATACTCCACTAACGCCGCCATTAACATAAGATTAAGCATGCATAATGTATAGTACTCATGCTTACAAAATTAACATTATAACACTTTTTTGAGATATATGTGAAAAATAAACGGCTCATAAGCAAACTGAGCCGTTTATAGCACTTAATATGCAACTATATTATAAAATAGCTTTTTCTATAATACGTACTAATATCCAAGATTTAGTCTTGGATAATGGACGACATTCGCGAATTTCTATGATATCACCTATATTACAATTATTTTGTTCATCATGTACGTGCAGTTTGGTCGTACGTTTGATGAATTTGCCATATATTGGATGCTTCACCATGCGCTCAATTGTAACAATAACGGTTTTTTCCATTTTGTTACTAACTACTCGACCCTGCAGAGTACGAATTTGATCAGTCATTACGTACCTCTGCTTTCTCAGTTAGTAAAGTTTTAACGCGTGCAATATCACGCCGTAATTCTTTTAACAGGTGCGGTTTTTTTAGCTGACTTCTTGCTGCTTGCATACGCAGTCTAAATTGCTCACGTAGCAAATTCAATAGTTCTGTTGTTAATTCATCAGCACTTTTTTGACGTAACTTGTGTGCTTTCATCACATCACCGTTTTAGTTACAAAAGTAGTTTTCATAGGTAATTTTGCTGCTGCTAGTTTAAAAGCTTCACGAGCTAAATCTTCAGATACTCCGCCCATTTCATATAGTACTTTACCAGGTTGTATTAAAGTAACCCAATACTCTACGTTACCTTTACCTTTACCCATACGAACTTCAAGAGGTTTTTCAGTAATTGGTTTATCTGGAAATACGCGAATCCATATTTTACCTTCACGCTTAATAGCACGAGTCATAGCACGACGAGCTGCTTCTATTTGACGAGCGGTAAGACGACCACGTCCAACAGCTTTTAAACCAAAAGTACCAAAATTTAAATTTATCCCTTGAGCTGCTATACCACGATTCCGACCTTTATGCATTTTACGAAATTTTGTACGCTTTGGTTGTAACATTAAGCGACTCTCCTTACCTGCGGCTTTTACGCTGCTGTTTTTTAGGTTGAGCAGTCGGTTTTTCTGATTGTTCAACAGCAAGCATACCGCCTAGGATTTCACCTTTAAAGATCCATACTTTAACACCTATGATGCCATAAGTAGTATGCGCTTGAGATATATTATAATCTATATCTGCACGTAAAGTATGCAACGGAACACGACCTTCACGATACCATTCAGTACGCGCAATTTCAGCACCACCAAGGCGGCCGCTGACTTCTACTTTAATACCTTCAGCTCCGAGACGCATGGCATTTTGTACAGCACGCTTCATGGCACGACGAAACATAATACGACGTTCTAATTGTGAAGTAATGCTATCAGCAACTAATTTTGCATCTAGTTCTGGTTTGCGAACTTCAGTAATATTAATTTGTGCAGGAACTCCAGCAATATCTGCTACTACTTTACGCAATTTTTCTACATCTTCACCTTTTTTACCGATAACAATACCTGGACGAGCCGTATGAATAGTTACACGGATACTTTTCGCAGGACGTTCAATCACGATACGAGAAACATAAGCTTTTACTAGTTCTTTAGTTAAGAATTGACGAACCCTAAAATCGCTATCTAAATTATCAGCAAACTCTTTAGTGTTCGCGAACCAAGTAGAGTTCCAAGACTTAACAATACCTAATCGCATACCATTAGGATGTACTTTTTGACCCATTTATAGTCTCCAGAATCTCAGCGATCGGACACAACCACTGTAATATGGCTGGTACGCTTTAAAATACGATCTGCACGACCTTTAGCGCGCGGCATAATACGCTTCATACTTGGCCCTTCATCAACAAATATCTTAGTTATCTTTAAATCATCGATATCAGCGCCATTATTGTGTTCTGCGTTCGCAATCGCAGACTCAAGTACTTTTTTGACTAGACCGGCAGCTTTTTTGTTTGTATACGCTAATACTTCTAAAGCTTTTGAAACATTCTTGCCGCGAATCAAATTAGCTACGAGGCGTATTTTCTGAGCAGAAGAACGAGCATGGCGATGTTTTGCAAAAGTTTCCATCTCTATTCCCCTATCTTAACGTTTTTTAACTTTTTTATCAGCTGTATGACCACGATAAGTACGAGTCATTGCAAATTCACCTAATTTATGACCTACCATTTCATCGGCTATAAATATCGGCACGTGTTGACGACCATTATGAACAGCAATTGTTAAGCCAATCATATTTGGAAATATTGTTGAACGACGAGACCAAGTCTTGATAGGTTTTTTATTTCCTTTTTCCACTGCTTCCTCTACTTTCTTCAGCAAGTGTAGGTCAATAAAAGGACCTTTCTTGAGAGAACGTGGCATGTCTTATCCTCTAATTATTTTTTACTACGGCGACGTAAAATGAATTTATCAGTGCGTTTATTACTACGAGTCTTCTTACCTTTAGTTTGTAAACCCCACGGAGACACAGGATGTTTACCAAAATTACGACCTTCACCACCGCCGTGTGGATGGTCTACTGGGTTCATTGCGGTACCACGAACAGTAGGACGAATGCCACGCCAACGGCTCGCACCTGCTTTACCTAAAACTTTTAGCATATGCTCAGAATTACCCACCTCTCCTAAAGTAGCTCGACAATCAGATTGTACTTTACGTATTTCACCAGAACGCAAACGTAAGGTAACATAAGAATGATCACGAGCAATTATCTGAACATATGAGCCAGCAGAACGAGCTATTTGACCTCCTTTACCTGGCTTCATTTCTACATTATGAATACTGGAGCCAACTGGAATGTTATACATTGGTAAAGTATTACCTATTTTAATAGCAACATCAACACCAGATTGAATCTGATCACCAAATTTTAAGTTTTTTGGTGCTAAAATATAACGATATTCTCCATCTTTATATAAAATTAGCGCAATATTTGCTGAACGATTTGGATCGTATTCTAATCGTTTAACAACAGCAGGTACGTTATCTTTGTTACGTTTAAAATCAATTAAACGATAATGCTGTTTATGACCACCACCAATATGACGAGTAGTGATATGACCGTTATTATTACGGCCACCAGATTTGCTTATTTTTTCAAGTAAAGTAGTATATGGCTTACCCCTGTATAGTTCAAGATTAACTACTTTAACCACGTGACGACGACCAGGAGATGTTGGTTTACACTTAACAACTGCCATATTTACTTAATCCTCCTGCTTACTCTGCACTAGCAATGCAATCTATATTTTGGCCTGCTTGCAAGGTTACATAAGCTTTTTTCCAATCGTTACGACGTCCAATACGTTGGCCGTGACGTTTTATCTTGCCTTTAACCAATAAAGTACGTACTAAATTAACTTTAATATTAAATATTTTTTTTATTGCAGTTTTTATTTCTAATTTTGTTGCATCTTTAATAACTTTAAGAACAATAGTATTATTGTTTTTTATTACCATAGAAGATTTTTCAGAAATGTGTGTTGCAAGTATTACTTTGAGTAAACGTTCTTCACAAATCATGATAGCATATCCTCAATTAACTTTACAGCATCATTAGTCATAACTACTTTATCGCAGGAGATCAAGCTTATTGGATCAATACCTGTAAAAGAACGTACATCAACTTTATATAAGTTACGAGCGGCTAGAAATAAATTTTTATTAACTTCTGCAGTTATAATTAAAACTTTTTCTAATGTTATATCTTTTAATTTTTGTACTAATAGATTTGTTTTAGGTGCTGGTAAAGAAAAATCTTTAAATATAATTAAGCGATCTTGTCGCACAAGTTCAGAAAGAATACTTTTTATTGCACCACGATACATTTTTTTATTAACTTTTTGCTCATGATTTTGAGGTTTAGCAGCAAATGTAACGCCACCAGATCTCCAAATAGGACTTTTAACAGAACCGGCACGAGCACGACCAGTACCTTTTTGACGCCATGGTTTTTTATTTGATCCAATGACTTCAGCACGAGTTTTTTGAGCACGTGTACCTTGACGAGCACCAGATGCATACGCAACTACTACTTGATGTACTAAGGCTTCATTAAAATTACAACCAAAGGTAGTTTTAGAAACAGTTAACATTTGTTGTGCATCTTTTATTAATAATTCCATAACTATTACCTTAAGTATTAATAGTTGGCTGTACGATCAAATCACTACCATTTGCGCCCGGAACAGCACCTTTAATTAATATTAAATTACGCTTCATATCAACACGTACTACATCTAAATTATGAATGGTTACACGCTCATTACCTAGTTGTCCTGCCATTTTCTTGCCTTTAAAGACTTTCCCTGGAGTTTGGTTTTGACCAATAGAACCAGGAACACGATGAGACAAGGAATTCCCATGAGTCGCATCTTGAGTACTAAAATTCCAGCGCTTTACTGTACCTGCAAAACCTTTACCTTTAGAAGTTCCAGTAACTTTAACTTTTTTAACATCAGCAAAAAATTTAACATTAATACTTTGACCTAAAGTAAATTTTTGAGATAGATCCAAACGAAATTCACGTAAGGTGCGACCGGCTTCAACGCCAGCTTTAGCAAAATGACCTGCTTCTGGTTTAGATACACGGTTTGCTTTTTTAACACCCGTAGTTAATTGTATCGCACAGTATTTATTATTATTTAATGTTTTTATTTGCGTAACACGGTTAACTGTGATTTCTATTACAGTTACTGGGATAGATATACCATCTTTAGTAAAGATACGTGTCATACCAATTTTTTTACCAACTAAGCCAATCATTGTTGTTGTAACTCTCTCATTAATTCAGTGAACTGATTAACCTAAGCTGATTTGTACGTCTACACCAGCAGCTAGATCCAAACGCATAAGGGCATCAACAGTTTTTTCTGTTGGCTCAACGATATCAACAAGACGCTTATGAGTTCTAATTTCGTATTGATCACGTGCGTCTTTATTCACATGCGGAGAAATTAAAACGGTTAAGCGCTCTTTACGAGTCGGCAATGGAATGGGCCCACGAACTTGTGCACCAGTACGTTTAGCAGTCTCAACAATTTCCGCAGTTGATTTATCAATTAAACGATGATCAAATGCTTTAAGGCGAATACGAATTCTTTGGTTCTGCATAAGATCAGAACTCCAATTATTTTATAAACGTATGAAATTACTTACTTGTATCTATTTAAATCGATAGAAGTGTAATTATTAATATATAATACCTAATATTTAAGTATTATGTAATAGTCTAATATTATTATATTTTGAATATATAAAACACTAGTAATTTAGTAAACTTATTACATTATATTTAAAATAATTTTAAAAAGCAACACAATGCATGAAACAAAAAATTATTGATAATAAAATTATAGTTATGGCGTATCTTCAAGACCTAAGTATACATTAAACCATTAATAATGGTAAAACTCAATATTATTATTCTATAATGACTATTATTAATAAATTTAACAATAAAAAATAATTATGATGATAGTTCTCTTAACAAAAATATTTTTTATATAGAAATTTATTCATATATACAAAATATTAAAATTTAATAAAAAAATTCATATATAATTTTATAGATTAATATAAATTTTCTGTATGACAATAATATAAAAAATTAATTTTATTTTATTATTAATTTACATAAGATACTTTAGGTTAAAGTACTAAATAATGATTACTCTTTGTATTTTTTATAAAAGATATTGCATAATAATTTTCCAAAAATTACATAATATTTTTTTAAATATCTAATAAATTAATTTTATTTTTATATAACATATTTAATAATAATTAAACTAATATAAATAAAAATTTATATAAAAATGACTAATTTTATTATAATAATAGCTTTAAAGTATGTTAAATATTATATTTGCTTTAATTATTCATTAATAATAAATAATAATATATGCTACTGACAAGAGTAGAGAACTTTAATCAGTCATAACTATATTGCTTCATTCAATGATTATTGTAAATATAATTATTGTATATTCATCAGAAATGTATTTACTGTATCAATAGCTTCTTTTTCTATAAGATGACGATGATTTATATTTAAAAAACTTTCACAATATATTTTATAAGCTTTTTCAGTGCCAGATGGACGTACAGCAAACCAACCATTATCTGTAATAACTTTTAAACCATCTATATTAGCATGATTTCCTGGTGCTTTAGCTAAAATGGTAGTAATTGGATCACCAGCTAATGTATCTATTGTAATAATATCAGGCAAGAGCTTTGAAAGTACATCTTTCTGTGCATGCGTTGCTGGCACTTGAATACGGTTATAACTAAATGAACCAAAACGTTCAGCTAATTTATTGTAATGATACTGTGGGTTTTCGCCTGTTACTGCAGTAATTTCTGCAGCTAATAAACACATAATAATGCCATCTTTATCTGTAGACCAAGGAGTTCCATTAAACCGTAAAAAAGAAGCACCTGCGCTTTCTTCACCACAAAAACCCAAAATACCATTAAAAATACCATTAACAAACCATTTAAAACCTACCGGTAATTCCATTAATCTACGACCAAGAGAATTAACTACACAATCTATCATAGTACTAGATACTACAGTTTTACCTACAGCAACATTTGTAGCCCATAATGGACGGTGTTGAAATAAATAGTTAATTGCTACCGCTAAATAATGATTTGATTGCATTAGCCATGAAGGAGTAACAATGCCATGACGATCATAATCAGGATCATTAGCAAATACTAAATCAAATTTATCACGTAATTTTAACAAACCAGCCATAGCATTTTCTGAAGAACAATCCATGCGAATAATATTATCGTAATCTAAATGCATAAAGCGAAATGATGGATCAATATGATCATTAATTAAAGTTAAATCAAGCTTGTAGTACTCCCCAATGCGTTGCCAGTATTCTATACCAGCCCCTCCTAAAGGATCTATACCTAAATGTAATCCAGCACGATGAATAGCTAACATATCTGTAATATCTGCTAAATCTTCTATATATGGTTGTACTAAATCTTTTTTATGTAGTAAACCACTATTCCACGCAGCATTTAATGTTTGACGTTTTACACCATGTAAATTAAGTCTTAATAGTTCGTTAGCACGTTGTTCGATACAGTTGGTTATCTTGCTATCTGCAGGACCACCATGCGGTGGATGATATTTAATGCCACCATATTCCGGTGGATTATGTGAGGGAGTAATAACAATACCATCAGTTAGCACAGAATTTTTATTATTATAAGTAAGTATTGCATGAGAAATAGTAGGCGTTGGAGTAAATCCGTTATCTTGCTGAATAAATAAGTCCATACCATTTGCTGTAAGAACTTCTATAATACTAATAAAAGCTGGCTCAGAAAGCGCATGAGTATCTTTACCAACAAAACAAGGACCTTCAATACCGTTTACTTTGCGTACTTCAGCAATTGCTTGCGCAATAGCTAAAATATGTGATTCATTAAAACTATGATTTTTAGAACTACCGCGATGACCAGCAGTCCCAAAATTTATTGCATGAGATATATTGCCTATTTCTGGTGTCAAGACATAATAGTAAGACACTAATTGGGCTACATTAATCAAATCTTTTTGTTGAGCTGGTTGCCCTGCACGGGAATGATGTATCATAATGGTATCTACTTTACTATATACTAAACTAATTGAATAACTACTTATTAGAATAAGATCTATTGTAATACAATACTGAGGTAAGATAGTTTTTTAAGTTTAATGAGTGTAATGAAGAAATACATAGAACACATTAAAGAACATGATTGTTATATTTTTTAAGATTTATATCACTGCTTTACAAATTATTAATATAATATATTAATCAATAATTATATGCTGACTAGAGAATTTACTATTTAGTAATGGTAGTATAGATTAATTATTAAAAATAATTATACTATTATTTAGTATAATGTAGTGTAATAAAAAATATTTTCAATATAGTGATCAAAATAATTTAATACTTTAATTATATATGCTGATTTAAATAATCTTATAACATAACAAATATCATATTAAATAATAAAAAGAAACATTTAAGTTATTAAAGATAAAAATTATAATTTTTTAAAAGCACTGCAATATACTAAAATTATTTTATTGCTTTGTAATTGATAATATAGAAATTGATATTGTGTATAAAGATCTTTATATAAGCATTCGATATATAACATACAATTTATTTAATTAGACAATAACATAAATATATTATCAATTGTATCAATACAACAAAATTGTCATATAACGATCTAAATTGTTTTGAGTCCTTAATTTTTTAAAAAAATTAAATATTATGCAATATATAGAATATATTTCTTGTGTAATATTTAAATATAAAAATATAATTTTATATAACATTTTAAATTAACAATAAATAATATTTAAATATAATATTATTGATACATAATAATTTAAATTATTATCTCTCTACAGTAATGTTTATTTAAAATAATAAATATAAACGTATCTTGCATTTAAAAAATTAATCATATAATAATATTATTCTTCTATCAAATACAATAACAATTATACGTAATCTCGTAATAATTACTATTACATAGAATAATAAAGGTATTATTGTATCTAATTTAGTGTAAAATATAAAAATTAAGTTCTTATATACAAGATATATATTAGTGTTTGATTTTATTGAAAAATTAAATTGATATTTATATATCAAAGTATAACTTTGTATAAAGTTATACTTTAAAAAATAATAATAAAAAAATTAATATTTTATTTTACACTTTACTTTATAAGTAAAGTTGTCATATTATATTAAACGTATATTTAGTAATACTACATTTATGTATATCATAAATATTCTGCAAATTAATAATAATCAGTGGGTATATATTTTCTCTGTTATTAAGTATCTACGCATATAGTAATATTAAAATAAATATTATTGATCTTAATAGTAGATTTATTAAGGATATATTACTGATGTAAAGTATTCTATCCTAGAATCTTAATAGTACAATATTTATTTAAAAAATTAATAATTAAAATCTTATGTTTTATTTTTAACAAAATTAATATAATTAAGTAACAATTCAATATTAATATGTAAGTTAAAAATATTATTTTTTATTTTAGCTTAATATAAAAAATATTTAAAAGATTGTCATAATATACTGATTAAAAATACTTAATTATATAATTTTATTATTGTAGTAATATTAACTTAATTTATGTTAAATATTTTAAATAAAATACGTAATAATATTTTTTCTTATTTTAATTATTATAATATTAGGGTAGATACTATATGGCAACAATAGGTATTTTTTTTGGCAGCGATACAGGTAATACAGAAAATATTGCTTATATGATCTATGAAAAACTTGGAAAAGAAATTGCTGAAGTATATGATATTGCTAAAAGCAAAAAAGAAGATATTGCAGCATTTAATATTTTACTTTTTGGCATACCAACTTGGTATTACGGTGAAGCACAGTGTGATTGGGACGATTTTTTCCCCTCATTAGCAGAAATAGATTTCAAAGGAAAATTTGTTGCTCTTTTTGGTAGTGGTGACCAAGAAGATTACGCAGAGTACTTTTGTGATGCAATGAGAATGGTGTATGATATAATTAAACCTAGAGGTGCTAATATCGTTGGTTATTGGCCTGTTAAAGATTATTTTTTTGAAAGTTCCAAAGCAATAATTGATGAAAAAAAATTTGTAGGTTTAGCAATAGATGAGGATCGTCAGCCTGAATTAACAGTAGCTCGTGTTAATGAATGGGTAACTCAAATTTCTCATGAAATGCATTTATTATAATGCTATTTTAATATAAAATTAAGCATATATTATTATGTAATACACAAAATTATGATTTTCTTATGAAGAATATATTCGATATATTATATTTACTTATATGATAATTAAGATAAATATTAATTTCCTCGTACTACTATGTTTAAATTACATGTTATATAAAGTTATAATATATATTTTAATATTGATCTAATATATAAATAGAATAAAATTATATACCATTTTTTAAATATAGTAGCTTAATTTTCATATTTTTTACATTAAGACATATAAACATCTTTTCATTGTTATATATAAATTATAGTTATTCTGATGTTTAATGAAATTATTATGTTATATACTCAATATATAATGATTAAATTAAAGATTGCTATACATTGGGTATTTTAAGATGCAGGATAATGCTAATAGAAAAAATAATATAATAATTTACATTATCCTTAAGATAAGTAAATTATACATTTTAAAATAATTATGTTTTTTATATATTAAATAATATTTTATCTATTTAGCAAGAAATTATAATCATAATAATATTGTTATTGTCATAAAGATATATAATGCTACTGTTAAAAAGTTAAATATTAAAGTATATAATGTTAATTTGATTGCTATTGTAGTTATATTACATTAGTTATAAAAATCCGCATTTTCTATATACTATTATCATCTTTACAAGATTCTTATAAATGTTTTTTACATTATAATCGTTAAAAATATGAATAACTAAAAATATAGTTTATCCCAGACTTCTCCTAAAGAAGTAACAGGAAAAATAAAATGACAAATAATAATGCGTTAAAAAATGCTGGACTAAAAGTTACTCTTCCGCGTCTTAAAATTATGAGAGTACTTCAAGATACTAACTGTCATCACGTAAGTGCAGAAGTATTATATAAAAAATTGATTGATGTAGGTGAAGAAATAGGTTTAGCTACTGTATATCGTGTACTTAACCAATTTGAAAATGCAGGTATTGTTACTCGTCATAATTTTGAGGGGGGGAAATTTGTATTTGAACTTACTAAACAACATCATCATGATCATTTAATTTGCTTGGATTGCGGCAAAGTAATTGAATTTGATGATGATGCTATAGAAAAACGTCAGTATAATATTGCTCAGAAATACGGCATGCATCTTACTAATCATAGTCTTTATTTGTATGGTCATTGTACTAAAGTTAATTGCTGTGCAAATAAAGTATTAGGTGATAATCATCAAGTATAATATTTATTAATATAATTAATTTATACTATGTATTTTGATTAAAATTATTTAATATAATTGTTAATATTATATATTATGACAACATTCATATTTTATGATTTACTTTCTATATATTTATTAAGTAATAAAAGTAGACAAGTAATCTTGCTTCATGATGTACATATTCATTTAATTATTTATGTTATTTGATTCTTAAAAAGAATAAGATCTCTTTTAAAAAAGCTTATTTAATAAAATAATACTCTATTCTTTTTTAGATTAATATAAAGTTTTTAATCGTTTTGATATATTATAGTATTTATCCGTAATAAGTATTATCTTAGACATTGTAAAATGAATTTAAATAGATCATTGACCATAAATTTTAATAAATTTCATCTCTCATTATATAATATTAATTTTAGTAAATCTTGTATTAATTTTATATGCATTAAGAATTATTATAAAATATTTAGATGAACTTTTTCTTTATTTATTACTTATATACTAATAAATCCAGTTGCCCAAGTGCCTATAATAAAAACCGTTTGATAATACATCCTATTAACAATGACTAGTATTAATTATGAAAGATATTGGCAATTGACTTTTCTTGATTCAAAATTGTATTTTATGGGTTATATAATGTAACTTATTAAGTTGCTATCTAGTTCTATGTTTATAGGATTTACCATGTTTGACTATTAATTTTTCTAATGTAAATTGTAAAAAATTATAAATTGATATAATTTACATCTTTTAAAGATAATATATTTGAAGAGTTATCACTGAATTTTTATGAAAACATACATGGATAAATAGAATAATAGTTAATAACTGTATTTTAAAAAGCATAATTTTATTATTAAATATTTTATAAATAATTTATATGTTAATATAATATAGACTTTATATGTATCAATTAAGATTAATTAATGTACCAGGAATAATATTAAACTAAATACACTCATAATTATTAAATTTATTTAATAAAAAGTATAAAATAAGATAATGATGAATAAGTAATCACATATAAATATGTGAAAAAATTTTTATTTAATATATTATTTATATATAAAATTTTAAATATTTTAAAAATATTAATTTTTACAAAATTATACAATGTAATATTATTTGTATAATTTATTGTCAAAATATTATAGAATTTTAAAAAATTAATTATAATATTATATACTTTAAAAGTATATTTGACTCAATATATTGGATATAGCAAACATATAAATTAAATGTTGAATTAATGAGATGTTTTGATATCTTAAAAGTTATTTATTAAAGTAATATTATACTAATATTTCACAAAATTTTATAATTTATTAAATATTGTCTATTTCATAAAACTTACCTATATATTAAAATAATAAGATATTTATTAAGATAATCAATAATATTGTTGCTAACATAAAATCTTTTATAAGTTAGATCTAAAATATTTAATATTATTTGTAATAATAAATAATATTATCAATAAAACATAAATAATACTTGTCTTTATTATAATCATATACTTTTAATACTTAAGTATTAATATCATTATATTTATAATATTTTTAGTTAAAAGTATACTATAATTATCTTATAAATATAATAATATTGTTTATTATAAAAAAACTCTTGTATAGAGTATAGTAATATAAAAATATATAAATACTTTATTTTATTTATTAAAATAAATTGATATTATTAAATTTTAAAATTATATGTTATATTAACATAATTTATTTTTACTGATATCTTTATATCATTTATATTTATTATTTTTTAATATTTATATAATTATTATTTATCTAAAATTCATTAATATTAAAATAAATACAATAGATCTAAATTAATAATATATAATTATATTCTTTATGCAGTATTATTAGTAATTTTACATAAATTATATTACTTTTTATTAAAAATAAATGTATACAATAAATTCTTAAAATTAGTTATTATTATTTTATGATAATATAAAATGATAACAAACATCAACTATTTTATAAAATATTTTTTAATATTTTAAATATTACATTGAATAGATATTATTTATCGTCTTAACATAACAATGTTATAATAATATTTATTATTTTAATGATTTTGAATTAGTATAAATTAATAATATTTTATTACTATAATTCATGTTTATTTATAAATATCAAACAATGATGAAGATCACAATAGTTATTTCACTCATCTCTTAATATGTGATTTAGTATTATTTTTTATTTTTTAATATCATACGGAATATATATGCATCCGATGCTAAATATAGCCATACGCTCAGCGCGTATGGCTGGCAACTTAATTATTAAAAATTATGACTTTCCTAATGCACGTACAATTACACAAGCAGGAAAATATAATTTTGGAACTAATATTGATCGTAATGCTGAATGTTTAATTATAGATACTATACATAAATCTTATCCACATCATATAATTATAAATGCAGAAAGCAGTAATTCATTAAGTATAGATCATGATATTCAATGGATAATTAACCCGTTAGATTGTAATACAAACTTTATTAAAAATTTTCCACATTTCTCAGTATCTATTGCAGTAAGAATTAAAGATCGCACTGAAGTTGCTGTAGTTTACGATCCTATGCGTAACGAATTATTTACTGCAACTCGTGGTCAAGGTGCTCAATTAAATGGTTATCGTTTAAGATGTACAATGTCTAAAGATTTAGATAATACTATTTTAGCAACAAGCTACCCTTATACAGCTAGAAAAAAAGCTATTATTTATTTTTCTATACTAAGTAAATTATTAACTAAATGTACTGACTTTCGTTGCACGGGTGTTACTTCATTAGATCTAGCTTATGTTGCTGCTGGTCGTGTTGATGGTTTATTTGAGATATGCTTAAAATCTTGGAAGTTTATTGGTGGTGAACTATTAGTTCGTGAAGCAGGAGGTCTAGTAACTGATTTTTTAGGTGATCATAATTATTTAAAATTAGGAAATATTATTGCTGGTAACCCGCGTATTGTCAAAGCTATACTCGCTAATGTACGCAATGAGATTCATGAAGTTATATAAATATTATATTTACTAATAAAAAATAATGCTATCTAAAATAATTATTAATCATTTAATATATCTAAAAATATAATAACGTAATATTAAGTTGGATATTATTTATTATAACTGATAAATCTTATATAATAATATTAAAATTACTATTGTATCACTTAATATACTTATATTATTATTTTAGTTTTAAGAATTACACTATAATATAGTATTATATTGTTATAATTATTTGATATAATACTAAAAGTATATATTTTAAGTATGTTAGATATTAATATAATTAATTATATATTTTTTAAAAAATATTTAATGTTTACTATGTATTAAACTATTATTAGTTTAACCAGTAATAACATTATATTAATAATATAAAATCATTATTAAATATTAAATTAATAATAATATTTATTTTATAATTAAATTAATAAACATTATATATAGTGTGTTTTTTATTGATTTATGATTATTAGATAGATTTAAAAATTATTTATAATTATCAATAATAGATTATCTATTATTGATATAATGATGTATTATAAATAGTCACTTTAATTTAGTGAATATTTATTTACAGTAATTATATTAAATATATTTAAAATCAATATAACTTCTTATTATATAATAATAACTGTTTTATTTATGAAAATTACAATTTTTTATATTAAACCTTTACGTAATAAATAACGATATGGTATAATTTTAGTTTCTTTCGCAATTAGTTCATGATTCATAAAACAACAAAAAATTGGAATATCACGAATAGTAGTTGGATCATTAGCTATGAGTAATAACGTTTCTCCTTTTTCCATATGACGTATAGTTTTACGTAACATCATAATAGGTTCAGGACACATCAGACCCAATGCATTTAGCATTTTATCTGGGTTAGCAAAAATATTGGTCATATTTTTCTCTACAATAATAAAACAAAATTTTTTATTTAGTAACATTAGCAGATAAATTATGTATTTAATCTGTTATATAATACTTCTTTAAAAGAAGAATTATATATGTTATTATTTATATAAAAAATAATTATAAACAATTTTATTAAGTAATATTACTTAATAAATTAACTAAGATAACTAAAAGTATTCTTACTTTATAAAAAATATTAAATATGAGTATTCATATATATTTGTTATATATACTATATAATTAATAACTTTTAAATATTTTTATAATATATACTTCTAATATTAATTATTTTATATATTATAAAATAGATTTAGTGTATATAATAGCTATTTAATAGTTTAATGATAAAAAATACTGAATATTACACATATCCAATGTGTTTACGAAAAAACTAGTATTGTTATATTTATTATTACTGCCAAAATATTAAAATATATTTTATATCTGAAGTATTATATAATTATCATAAAAATAATATACTAAAAAATATAATAAATTATATTTATTGCGATATATAATTAATTAATGATTAACTTTAGTTAAAATGCTTTCAGTAAGCTAAGAACTATATATCATTAGCAATACAAATATAACAATGATTAAAAAGTTTAAATATTACATATTTTTACATTAAATTATTAATAATATTTTCTTATTAAGAATAAATGTATTAATAAAACAGTATACTTTAAATGATTAAAGTAAAATATTAATAATAATTAATATTATTATACTAAAATAAAGTTAATATAAAATATATAGTATTATATTATCCCTTAATAAGAAATTTTATAATATTATTATAAATTATTTTATTACTTATAAAATCTAAAAACCATTTTTTATATCTCTTTCATTAAAATAACTTTATATAACATTTATTATTTATTATAATAAAACTTATAATTATCACATTAAATTTTAATTTAAAAAAATTAAAATTATTATATCAGATAGCTTAATCTTATTTAAGATAAAATTTTGTTAAATATTTTATAATACTAGTAAAAAATTCTTAAAATAATGCATTATATTAAATAATTAATGGTATTATGTAGTATCTTATTTATTAGATCTTTAGTAAGATAATATACTGTAATCATTACAGTATGAAACTAATAAAAAACATAAATAAATTATTTTAGATTAACAATAAATTTTTTATAAATAAGTATCTTAAATATTAATTAATAATTTTATAATACATCAAATAAAATTTATTATATATGCTTATTAATAACAGTAATATGAAGTATTTATTAAAAGAGATCAATAAATTTAAAAAAATAATTTCTATATAAATGACTTTTATATAAAAAACAATAATTAATTATCATAACTATTTTTTATAATGAAACATATATATTAAAACAAATAAATATGTTAAGTATTCTAACTAATTATAAATACAATGAATCCTAGAAAAGGAATAAATAATCTTTAGAAAAAATAATATTTACTCAATTAATTATTAGTAATCTTATTTATTACTGTAATTTTAGAGAAATATATTAAATATATAAAAAATATTACTTTTAGATAAGTAAAATATAAATTATTTCATTAAATAAAATTAAAAATTTATTTATTGAATGATCAAACTATCAACTATAATTATAGTTTTATAAGATATATTATCAATAAAATATAATTTTATTACATAATTTAAAATAAATACTTAATATTTTATATATTGTATTTTGTAAAAAATAAAATATATAATGGTATTACATTATAGATATTATATATATTTTATATTACATAATAATGTTAATAAAATCTTTAATATATCTCTTAATAAATTTTAATAAATTAAAAATTAATTTACTGATTAATACTGTAATTAATATACTTATTAAGTATAATTAATAATATTGAAAATAAAAAACTACTAAAATAAATAAAATTTATTTTAAGTTTTTTTGAAATATACTGTATTAATAATAAATATTGTATTACAGTCATTAATTTAATATTATTTTATTTACATCAAAAATGTACTAATTAATAAACATAATAATAAAAGTTTTTTATTATTCTTATAATAATCTATTTTTTTACATATAATAAACAAAGATTATGATTAATATTTTTTTTAATTACAATTAAATAAAATTATTCATAATTTACAAAATTATATCCTACTATCGATATTTTATGTAAATGACTTATTTAAGAAAAACAAAAGATTAATAATTGTTATTATTATTTTCTAGGAAATAACAACTATGTTAATGATAGAACTAATAATTGTATTATTTGCTATATTTTTAGGTGCAAAATTAGGGGGTATAGGAATAGGCTTGTCTGGTGGTTTTGGAGTATGCATGCTTGCTATAATTGGTGTTCAACCAGGACATATTCCATTTGATGTAATTTCAATAATTATAGCAGTAATAGTCGCAATATCTACTATGCAAATTGCTGGCGGTATAGACTATTTAACAATAAAAACTGAAAAATTACTCAGTAATAATCCGAATTATATTACTATTATAGCACCCATGGTGACATATTTGTGTACTATTGTAACGGGTACTGGTAATATTGCTTTATCTATTTTACCTATTATTATAAAAGTAGCAAAAAAACAAAATATTAAGCCATGTATACCTCTATCTACTGCAGTAATTTCTGCTCAAATAGCAATTACAGCATCTCCAGTTTCTGCTGCTGTTATTTATATGTCTTCTATTATAGCTAATCGTGGCATTAATTATATAAATTTATTAATGGTAGTAATTCCATCTACATTGATGGCTATTTTAACGATGTCTTTTATTATATTTCTATGTTTTAATTCAAAATTATCTGATGATCATATGTATCAAAAACGTTTATCCCAAGGATTAATTAAAGCATATAATGATAAACAAATTATTATTGATAATCATGCACAAATATCTGTATGGCTATTTTTATTGGGTCTAATCAGCATAATATGCTATGCTATTTTTAGTAGCTCTAGCATATGTATAATTAAAACTTCTATAATGAATATTACTAATACTATATTAAGTATTATGTTTAGTGTCGCAACATTAACAATTATTATATGTCAGGTTAATACCAATTATATACTTAACTCTAATATTTTTAAAGCTGGCATAAATTCATGTATTTGTATTTTAGGTGTTTCTTGGTTAGGAGATACTTTTGTGCAAGAGAATATGCAATGGATACAAAATACTATAAGCACTATAATTCAAGTTAATCCTTGGTTGCTCGTGATAATATTCTTCTTTCTTTCTACTATTATGTATTCTCAAGCAACAACAACAAAAACTTTTATGCCAATAATTATTGCACTTAATATTTCTCCTTTAGTTGCAGTAACTTCTTTTGCAGCAATTGCTAGTTTGTTTATTGTACCTACTTACCCAACTGTAGTAGCGGCAATGCAAATGGATGATACTGGTACAACTAGCATAGGTAAATTTATTTTTAATCATTCATTTTTTATACCAGGTCTTATAGGGGTTATATTATCTATTATATTTAGTTTTTTATTTGGTAGTATTATATTATAAGGTATCTCATATATTGCAATATTACACAAACAATATACTTAAATTTTATTTTATATATTATAAATACATTAATACTAAAAATATTATATATTAATTGATAAATATCTTGATAATAATTAATAAAATATCAATATTATAATAAATATACTATGTATTATCATACTATTTTTTGATTCTGTGTTATATGTAACATGCTAAGATATTTTTTAAAAAACAATAATATCTTTATAAAATACTATTTTTATTTATACGTAAATATTTTCAATAAAATATATTTTATAATATTTATTAAAAAGAATTATTTATATATGATTTTGTAAAAATAAATTATGTTATTTATTATGCTTTATAATTATAAATTATATCAATTAAAAATATTTATTTGTTAATGAGTTAGTTATTTAATAGTAATGATATTAAATTATAATAATTTATAATTTTAAAAAAATATTAATATATTATAAATATTATATTGATTAATTATATACTAAAATAGTAAAGTCATTAATTACATTAATGTAATTTTTTTAATTTTAATTATATTATATATATTATATGTTTTTTATATATATGTATATATTTATGTATAAAATAAACTTAATTTAATAAAGATTATGCTATTTTATATATGTTAATCATTCATAATAAAAAATAATTTTTATAAAAGTTATATAAGAATATCTATTCTTTATAAGAAGAAAATTACACATGATTATGTTATAATAAAAAATAATTATTAATTATACTTTGCTGTAGAAATACATACTTGACGGATAAAATATTTATAGTAGATTGTATGTATATAAGTTTTTATGAAATACTGATAATAACACAATAACATATAATCAATAAAAAATTTTAATAAGTATTTTCATACAATGCATAAATTAATAATTTTATTATAAATACTAATATAGTAATATATCAATTTATTATTATGCTAAATATGTATTAAATATTACAGATAAATAATGTAATAATATTTTCTGGTATGTAAAGTGAGTTATATTATTAATATTCTTGCTAGAATATATTTTTTAAAAAATTTATTATTTTCTTACTAGTTAATAAGAATTAACTAATATAAAAAATAAATTTATAATACTATAAGTGATTAAAGAATCAATTTCTTAAACTATATAAAATACGTATATTAAGTATGAACTTACTTAATATATTTACAATGCATGTTACTAATTATTATTATGTACAAGCAACATAATTATTTTAAATAAACAATCTTTTTTAAAATTATATAAATAAATATGTTAGTAATTTTATCTAAAATAAATATAATTTTAAATTAATAATAATTTCAGTATATCTCCTGACTAATAAAATATTAACTTATAATAATAAATAATATTATTAAATTAACGTATCTCTCGATAGATTAACTTACACTATCATAATACTTATAAGACATTACCTTAATAAGGTATAAAATATTATTTGTTTAATAAGTAAAGTATTGTAGGAGATATTATCATGTATTAATTATAACAGTAAAACAAATAAAATCGTAAAATACATATAAAAATTATAAAAGTATAAATATACACTGAGTACTATTTCTGATTGTTACTATATAATAAATATTATATTCTACAAAGAATAGAATATAATGTAGTTCAATATAATAAAAATTATAAACTATAATTATATAGTTTAAATCTATTATATATTTTATTAGCATATAATGCTGTATTACAATACACAATTAATATTTATATCTAATAAAAGATACATTATTTTTTTATTTGTTATAAGTATAGAAAATTATTTATAAAAATAAGTATATTTATTTTTATAAAAAATATAACTTAATAAAAATAAAATTATTACTTTAGTAAAGTATTATTATAAACTAAAAATGGTGATTTATATCTGTATATTAATTGTTGAATGCCATAAATAATATGTTTTATAGATCAATATTATCTAATGAATATAAAATATAATAATCATTAGCAAAGTACATAATCTTTTATGGAAATATATGAAATACCATCTAACAGTAGTAACTATGATAAGTTTATTACTATTTTGATGCTGATTTAATATATCTTAAATAAGAAATTTAATAACGATTAGATTCATTAGAAAATTTTAATTATGTTATATTTATTATAAATTATAAATTATTTAGATGATTATATGTTGCGTTTAATAGACGTAATATAGCATTAATATATGCCTATTCTAGTGCGTTAGATTTCTTCTAATTGTACAGGTAATATTGAATAATTATCTATTATGGTTAATAATGCTCTAAAGCATAATATTTATTATAGATATACATATTTTATTATGTTTTTTTAAAACTATTTTAAGTATAAACAAATTAATAGATATTGCTTTAATAAAAAACCAATAGTTTTAGTCGCAAACTAGATTACTATAGTTTTCATACGACTCATATATTATACTTATTAAGTATAATAATTTTATATTATGTTAAAAATGAAGGTAATTATATAAATTATTTACATACTCCATGCTAAATTTATTAGGTTTATAGATGTACCTTTGCAAATCAATACTTGAGTATCATCTAAATTTCCTAAATTATAAGAGCCTAATAAAAACTATGTAGATCTGTACATCATGGTGCATCAAGTTTATTATCAACGTAATAATTTATTATCGACAAACAATAATTAATTAATAATATGAATAAATTTAAATAATTTAAATCTTTAAAAGAAATATAAAAAATATTAATTTAAATTAATAAATATTGTTTGTGTTAATTTTCAAAAAACATTAGATTTTAATAAATAACACTTAATGAAAATAATAAATACAGGTTTTCATAAAAAAATAGTTTTACTATACAAGTTATTTAGTTTAACATTACTTAACTGTTACATAAAATACAATATTTTATTATCTAAAATAATACAGTAATATTTATATTAGCAATCAGCTTATAACGTATTATTGTAGATACGAAAATAATTAATTTAAAAAATATTATAAATACTTAAAAAATTATTAATTAAAATATAACATATGATTTTTAATAATATAAATATAATTAATGAATTAAAAATTTTGCTATTGATAATATGATTTTTTTTTAAAAAGCTTTCTTATAAAGAAAGCTATATATAAATTTTTTTATAAACAACAGCAATATTTATATAAAAAATAATATAAATAAGAATAAGAATATATTTCTTTAATCAATAAATTATAATATAATATTATTGATTTATTATCTTGTATGAATAATAGCAAATAAATATTTATTAGATATCAAGATTTTGCAGTAAATAATACTATATTAATCAATTAATTATTTTAAAAGAATAATAATATTTTATATATGTTATAATAATGATATTGATATATCAGTATATAATAATATTATTAATATTTTATTATTTCTATAAATGTTGTTGTAAATTAAAAATTTTATATTTTATTATACACTATGAATAGTATGTTATATACCTCATAAAACAAAATAATAAAGCATAATGTTAATAAATTAATTATATTTTTAGTTAAAATATAACAAAATATTTTTAAAATAAATAAAATAAAAAATTATTAATAATTATTTTATAATAAATAATACTTATTACATTTATTATCATATATAAAATTAATGTCTCATAAAAACTTTAGTTTACTAAAATATATATTAATTATATTATAAATTATTATTATAAAATAAAAATATTTATTATTGAGATTAATAATATATAAATATTTTATTTATTAAAATCATAAAATCATCAAAATATTTTTAATATTATAAAATAATATATTTGTATTATTAATACAAAATTTTTAATTTCAATAATTAAATATTATAATTATCAATTAATATGCTTATCGTTACTTAAATTATTAAAACTTTAACAAAAACAGTATGTAATTAAATTTATTAATTTTTTAGAAAATGATTAATATCAATAATTTATGAATGTATCAATATCTGATTGTAATTATAAAAAATTAATTTATTTTATTTTTTCTAACGCACGATGACGACATTGTACATGTTTACCTTGTGAACTAAAATATTCAACTAATTGCTCTACTACATAGACAGAGCGATGTTTACCACCAGTACAACCAATTGCTATAGTTAGATAACTACGGTTATTTTTTTCTAACATAGGTAACCAATACTCTAAATAAATACTAGTTTGATTAATAAAGCAATATACTTCAGTATATTTCTCTAAGAAAGTAGCTACTGGTTTATCTAAACCATTCATTGGGCGTAGTTTAAAATTCCAGTATGGATTAGGTAAGAAACGTACATCAAAAACATAATCAGCATTCATAGGAATACCATATTTAAAACCAAAAGACTCAAATACAATTGTAAGATCTCTCTTATACTTACCAAGTAGACGTTTACGTAACATTTCTCCTAGTTCATGAACTGACATATCTGAAGTGTCTATAATAAGATCTGCTCGAGAACGTAATGGCTCTAATAAATATCTTTCTTTATCAATTGCGCTTTCTAAAGAAATATGTTGAGTAGATAGAGGATGTAAACGACGTGTATCGCTATAACGGCGTATTAATGTATTACGGTTTGCATCTAAGAATAAAATTTGTGAAGTAAAATTGTTTGGTATATTACCCATTACTATTTCTAATACTTGAGGGGATTTAGGAATATTACGTATATCAATACTAACAGCAGCTAAAGTATTACGATTAGCTAGAGAATAAGCCAAATTGGGTAATAATTCTACTGGTAAATTATCTACACAATATAATCCTATATCCTCTAGAGCACGTAAAGCAACTGATTTACCTGATCCAGAACGGCCGCTAACAATTATGAGTACCATGTCATACCTTCCTTAATATCAGTTTAACCTAGTTACTGTATATTATAAATATTATGTATATAAAATAATATATCATAATAGTTTATATACATACTTTTAATAAAAATAAAATTTTTATTATTATATAATCCTATGCTATTCCATATTATTTGCACAAAATAACATTATGTTATAGATCTAAAATTATGCAAAATATGATATAAAAATTTATTAAAATATTATATCACTACATAATGATCAATAGTTATAAACTAACTAATAAATACTATTAATGAGGATCATAAAAATATATGGCATATAAAGTATGTTATATATTTTAAAATTTAATATAAACATAATAATATAATAAAAGGTTAATATTTTGATTTTCTAAAGATTTATTATTCATTGTATTACAATACACTAATCTATATTAGTTATTATTATATTTAATAAGTATATTAATATCATAATAAAAATATTTATATTATGTTTATCACTGCAATAAATAATATATTTACTCATAAATTTTATCAAAAAATTTCTTACAAAAGAAATTGTTAATATAATCATGATATGAAATGATAGTATTTAATTAATAAATAAATTTACTATTTAAAATAAATATATAAATATTAAAAATATTGATTATTATCAATAATTAAGAAACATCAATATATTTAAAGCAAGATATATGATATAATAAAATTATAATAATTGTATTATATCTATTCAAAAATAAAACTTTAATAAAATTTATTTTACATTTATATATAAAAATTATTATTTATTAATTATTACACTAAAATAAAACTAGTATTGTAATTGAATTTGTATTAAAAATATAAAATACTCTAGTAATTATCATATATATGATTTTTAATAGAATATTAATATATAAGGATATTTTAGTTGAAAAATTTGTATATTCTAAAAAATTTTTTTTCAAGTGATTACTTATGATTACGATAAGTATTGTGTTTAATATCAATCCAAAATTTTATTACAATTATTTTAATTATAGAATAATAATTTTATATAAAAAATATTTTTATTATAAAATACAAATTATAAAATAATTATTTATTATATGAGGTTTATTGACGTATAGTGTACATGTAATATATGATTAATTATTCTATATGAGTTTTGCTAATTAACCGTAATCAATATATTATGATAACTAAAACTATTGTAGTTTTATTTTATTTTTATTAATACATGAGTAAAATTCTTTTTTATATTAATAATACCTATAAAAATATTAATATTATTTTACTTCTTATTAAACAAAAAATATCTTAATATAAACTATATTACTTATTTAAGTAGCATAATTTTAGTAGATAACAATTAATTAATAATGCTCTTCATTTAAAAAATATTTCTAATATTTAACATCAACTAATGATTAATTTTATATATAATATATACAATATTAATTTACTATTATTTTTTTAACGTTAAGATATATCTATATAATATATAAGAAGAATATATATAGTAAATAAATGATTTTCATCCTAATCTATTTAATAGTATATATTAAATTATATCAGTAATTTATTGATCCTATGTTTTATTTTAATGATAATAGTTTTGATAGAAAGCATATAAAGCGTAATGAAAATTATAAGTATAATATTATATGACAATTATTTTTACATAAATTTTATTACAGCACTGTAAATAAAATAAAGTATTTTATATAAAAAATTTTTATTATAGGTCAAGTACTAATTTATTATTATATAATAATAAATTACTCTCTTGTTAATATTAATTATTATTTACTAACTAATAAAATACTTATTATATACAAGATATCATAATATATTAATATTTTATTAATTAAGAGCGTATATAATTTTTATAAAATACTAAATTTTTTGTTAAATATTATTTTACTTTGTATTAATATTTTGATTATTATAGTTAATATGTTGATGGTTATCAAAAATATATATTCTATATACAATAAAATTTATTATATATAATCTATTAAAAATATTTATACTATTATAGTAATGTGTAATATAGTTAAATTTTTATATTATATATAAATATATATTTCTTAATCATAACATTTAAAAAAAAGAAATTATTTTTCTATTATTAATATTAACTTGAATTATATTCTAAAAGAATATAATACTACGTATTATATATAAATTAATATATACACAAACAATATTATTGTAATAAAAGTAATAATAAGTTATCTTTTGACAAAGATTTTTATCTAAATAGAACTATAAATAATATTACTAAGGATCTTTTTAAATAAAATTAGTATACTTGCATATAAAATTAAAGATTTATAATATCTCTATAAGTAATTTTATATTTTTTAAAACACTACAAAGATCATTAAAATAATGCGATGTAGTATGTTATTAGTAAATATTATGTTGATATCTATAAATATAAAATATTGATTTCATCAATATTATTTATACATAACATTTTTATAAATAACCGGTAAGTAATTATGATTATGAAAAAGATTATACTTTTTCTGCCGGATGACACGGCAACAATCTCATTAAGTCATTCATTAGCAAATATCTGTAATAATGCTATTATTATTTATTTATATGGTGATTTAGGTTCAGGAAAGACTACTTTTAGTCGAGGTTTTTTGCAAAAATTAGGATATAGAGGTCATATTAAAAGCCCTACTTATAATATAGTCGAATCTTATAATATTGCTCTAATGAATATTTATCATCTTGATCTTTATCGTTTATCTAATGCTGCAGAACTAGAATGTATAGGAATCCGAGATTATTGTAATAAGAATGCTATTTGTTTAATAGAATGGCCAGAAAAAGGATTAGGATTCTTACCTGAAGCCGATATAAGTCTCTATTTTTATTATAAACAAAAAGGACGTGAAGTTAGTATTGAGGCGCTGACACAGCATGGCAATTTACTTGTAACACAATTTCAAAAAAAACCATGGTAGTTATGTATATATGTCAATATCCATCTATACAGTAAAGTTCTTGGTAATAGTTTGTTTCTTTTTATCTAATGTAGTATATGCAACACAGCTTATAAATATTAAAGTTTTAAATAAAAAACATAAAGCACAGATTATCTTAATTTTTAATAGACAACCAACTTATACCTATTTTTTGCAACCTAACTTACATAGAGTATTAATTAATATTATAAGCAATACAAAAATAAAAACAAAATTGCCAATAAAATTTAACGATAATAATATATTAAGATGTATTCATACTAGTACTAGACCTAAAACACATAGTATTCAGATTATTTTTGATGTAACGCATAAAATCAACATGAGTATATCTCATCATAGAAGATTAGTAGTATTAACATTAAAAAAATATGTATCAGTAATAATACTAAAAAAACCCTTATTGAATAAATCAATTGTTTCTATTAGATGTAATTGGAAACATAATATTATTAAAGCACATAATAAAATTAAAATAATAAAACATATTCATAAACTTAACTCAAGAATAATCAAAAAAAAGAAAATAATAGTTACGCCAGTGTCTAATTATCAAAGAGCACAATATAATAAAAATAATAAAATTATAGTAGCTATTGATGCTGGACATGGTGGACAAGATCCTGGTGCAATTGGAAGTCATGGTTTATGTGAAAAAAACGTTACATTAGCAATTGCTAAGAAACTACAAAAAATCATGGATAATGACCAGATATTTCATCCTGTACTCACCCGTAATGGAGATTATTTTATATCAGTTATAGGACGCTCTAATCAAGCTCGGAAACAACAAGCTAACCTACTGATTTCCATACATTCAGATGCAGCACCAAACCATAGTGCTGCAGGATCTTCAATATGGTTGTTATCAAAAAGACGTGCAAACAATGAAATGTCAAACTGGTTAGAAAAACATGAAAAACAATCTGAATTATTAGGTGGCGTCAGTAATGTTTTAGCTAACAATCAGCATGATAAATATTTTAGTCAAGCTATTTTAGACTTACAGTTTGATCATGCACAGCATGTAGGATCTGGCGTAGCAGTTCAAGTTATTCGTCAAATGCAAACCATTGGCCATATACATAAATTAAGACCTGAATACGCTAGTTTAGGTGTTCTTAGTTCTCCTGATATTCCTTCACTATTAATAGAAACTGGTTTTATTAGTAATAAAGGAGAAGAGCATTTATTAGGTGATGCCGCGTATCAAGAAAAAATTGCTAAAGCTATTTATAAGGGAGTACGCAATTATTTTATCATGCATCTATAATCAAATAACTGTAAAATAAATGATTAAAATTAAATATTAGTATTTTTTAATAATCTTATTTAGCTATTAATTATAATAGCACTAAATATTATTTTATTAGTATTATTAAGATAATTGATTAATAAAATATAAAATATATAATATACAAAGATAAACGTTTTTTAAAACAACTAAAATAATACAACAGTATTATTATAATAATTAATATATATGTAATATATTATTATATACTACCATCTATTGTATATCAAAAATTTACTATTTATACCATACAAATGATAAAATAAGATAATTCATAAAATAGTATATATTTTAGTGATTATATTAATATATAATATTTCAATATCAAATTAATTAATTATCTTTATTTAAAAGATAGAACATTAAAAAATTATCAGATAATTAAAATATCTATATGATTCAATAATTACTATTTACAATAAATAAATAATTAAGATTCATAATATTAATATTTATCTTAAAATAATAAGAAGTAGCGTATTTTAACTAAAAAATAAATATAATGACTAAGATATTAATAATATCTTTTTTATTAATGTTTTATTATAAATACAATTATTTTAGTATATATGTTTATATAAAATATACAATATCGTTAAAAAATACTTAATAATATACAATTAATGATAAATTTAAAATTATATTTTAGCATATTACTTAATAAAATCAGTATTTTTTATGCAAAGAATATTAGATATAAAAATAATATTTAAAATATTCATCTAATTGAACAATTATAATAAAATATTTTAAATTTATTTTATAATAATTAGTATTATGTTTCTTGATTGTATATACTTACTACAACCTTGTTCAAGGTATATTAATATAGTAAACTATTTATCTCAGTATACTAATAAAAAATAACATATTTTTAAAAGATATTAAAGAATATAAATTTATATATTAGTGTATAAAAATTTTATTTAATATGCATTAAAATAAAACTTATTTTTTAAAAAATTAGTAATTTATATATTATTAGTATATTTAATGATTATGTACTTATTAAGTATAATATATTATTTTTATTTTAAAATAGCATAAATGTATAATTTATGTGATAAAATATTTGATAAATAATGAAATATACTATTATTTGTTAATATAATTATTAATATTTTATATATTTAATTATTCGTCAAATATAACTAATGCATCTAAATATTATTTGATTGAAATAAACAAAATGATATATTTCACACAGTATGTTTATATATATACTTAATTTATTTTTTATTACTATATCATGTAACATATTTAAATAGATCATATTGCGTGATAACATTTATATATAAAATATAAAAATATTTTTACTTCTAAAAACACAATTAAATAGTGATTAATAATCATATATATAAAAATATATTAATTAAAAATTGTACTTACATATTATTTATGAAATACATTTTTATATTTTTAAATACAATCAATATTATTATCCATAATACTTTATACTTATTCAAGTAAGATGGTTATCAAAAATAAATAATAATATTATTTTATTATTAAAATCTATTAAACCTAATATTTGCTATTTGATAGTCTTGATTATAAGAATATAATATATGTACTTATATTATTTCTCTTTTATTAATTATTTATCAAAAATTTACTGAGTATTCAATTACCTATAGTAATTAGTACTTAATGATTATTATTAAATAATAATTAGAACTATATTTTTATATTATTATAAATGTTATCATATAGTTTTTATATCTTATAAATACAAAATCAATCATTATTAATTACCAGATATACATAAAAAACTTAAGAAAATTATTTATGATAAATAATATTAATACAACTGACAAGCATCCTGCTATTTTTATTATGGGACCTACAGCATCAGGAAAAACTGCTTTAGCTATGTATCTTTATTGTCTGTTTCCTGTTGAATTAATAAGCGTTGATTCAGCTATAATATATCGTGGAATGGATATTGGTACTGCTAAACCTACTACAGATGAATTAACAAAAATACCATTAAGATTAATTAATATTTGTGATCCCAAAGAAAGTTATTCTGCAGCTACTTTTCGCTCAGATGCATTACGTGCAATGGCTGAAATTACTTTAAAAGGAAAAATACCATTACTTGTTGGTGGAACAATGTTATATTTTAAAGTATTACTAGAAGGAATATCATTATTACCTACTGCTAACTTACAAATTAGGTCTCAAATAAATACCTGGATACATAAATATGGTTCTAATATACTACATAGTAAGTTAAAAAATATAGATCCAGAGGCTGCTTCTAAAATTCATCAAAATGATATACAACGACTTAATAGAGCGTTAGAGGTATTTCTAATTTCTGGAAAAACTTTTACAGAACTTACTAAACATTCCGATAAGACATTACCTTATAATGTACATCAATTTGCGATTACCACTGAAAAACGTCAACAATTATATGAACGTATTACTTTACGTTTTAATAAAATGATAACTTCTGGTTTTGAAAATGAAGTAAGACTTTTATTTGAACGTAATGATTTACATATAAATTTACCTTCCATGCGTTGCATAGGTTATCGTCAAATGTGGTCATATATAGAAGGCAAAATAGATCATAATGAAATGGTATATCGTGCAATTTGTGCAACGCGTCAATTGGCTAAACGTCAGATGACTTGGTTACGTAATTGGAATGATATTCAATGGATAGATAGTGATAGAACTACACAAATTTTGAAAAAAATAGAACAAATCTGCTAGATAATTGTAATAATTAATAAAATAAATGATTTCTTTATTTAAAATTGAGTATACATATAATATGTTATACTAATAATTCATATTTTGATAGCAAAAGTATATAAGTTAATACCACAATAAAAAAGAGATTAAATAGTATTTATAAATTTAATATCATTAAATTACTATATTTTAATAATATAATAAATATAAGTAATATTATTTATTATATTATATAAAAAGATATGTTATATTATTAATAACTTAAAGATTGCTCTAAATATAGAAAGTTTTTATAAAATTTTAATAATTTAACTAAATTATTCATAATAATTATTAAAAAATATTAATAATATATATGTAAATATATATTAAAATAATTAATCTTATTTTATAGTATAATGAACACTTATTGAACAAAAATAATATTTATGATAAATCATAACTTATTAATATCATTATTGTAACAATTAATAACTTAATATTTATTGCTAATGTACATCAAAGTAATAACATAAATTTTTGTAAAAAATACTTTACTTATAAAAATTATCTAATTATATGATATAATCAACTATATCATTTGTACTAAAGAAATTAATGGTTGTGGGAAAATACCTAATATAACTAATAGTATTCCAGAAATTAGCACTACAATACCACCAGCAGTTAATTCCCAGTTATTTGGTGTATCACGCACTAGTATTTCGGGTGCATGTAGATACATACTAACAGAAATTCTAAGGTAATAGTACAATCCTATTGCGCTACCTATAATAACAGCACCAGTTAACCACCATAAATGTGAATTTACGCTGATAAATATAATATAAAACTTACCAATAAAACCTAACAACATAGGAATACCAGCTAAAGATAACATAGATACCGTCATTAATGCAGATAAAATAGGTCTATGCCAAAAAAGACCACGATATGAAAACAGTGATTCTGCATCGGGACCCCTATACGGACTAGACATTAAACTAACTATACCACAAGAAGTGATACTTGCTAATAAATATCCCACTAGATATACACCTACAGCTTCAACAGAAATCTGCTTATTTTGCAAGGCAATTAAAGTTACTAATAAATAACCTAAATGAACTATAGAAGAGTAACCAAATAAACGTTTAATATTATTTTGACTAATTGCCATCAAACTGCCAAATATTATTGAGCAAAAAGCAACAATGCTAAGCACAAGACGTATTGTATCACTATTAACAATAGGAATAGATATAAAAAAGCGCATAAGAGCTGAAAAAATAGATATTTTACTAGCAGTCATTAAAAATGTTAATACAGGCGCTGAAGATCCTTGATAAACATCTGGAGTCCATAATTGAAATGGAAACAAAGAAAGCTTAAAACCAAAACCAACTAATATAAATCCTAATCCTGCTAATAATAAAGGTTCATGTAGCATTTTAACATCATTTATTCTTTTACCTAAATCAAAAAAAGATAAATTACCAAATTCAGTATAAAGTAGTGCCATACCAAATAATATAAAAGATGAAATAACCGCTGATAGAATAGTATATTTTAAAGCAGCTTCTAAAGAATGTTTCTGTTGACAGGTGTAACCAATTAAACCAAACAAAGGCAAAGACATAAGCTCTATACCTATAAACAGAGCTGCTAAATGATTAGCACAAGCTAGAACAATACCACCTAGCGTAGCTATTATAAGCAGTAAATAAAATTCATCGCGATTATCTCGATAGCCTTTAAGCCAAAGATATGCAAAAGTACTAGTAGCTAGACTAGATAACAATACTAAGGCGATATAAAATATGGAAAAATTATCAATAATAAATAATGGAGTAACTCTTAATGAATCATTTGTTATAGAAATAACTTGACTTACAAAATACAGCGAAAACAATGCTATTATTAAGCCAATAAATGTAATTATTGCATGTACTAAGTTGTTACGTCGCCATGCAATACTTAACATTACGATAATTACTGTTAATCCGACAATTAACGGTGGTAATAAAGCTATTAAATATTGAATAGTTGTTCTCATTGAGAAATTATAACCTTATGATTATCTTGTAATATCAAGATACTAATATTACAGATACCTTATTATTGCCTTAGATGTATCTATAATGGGCTGAGGATACATACCTAGAAAAATAAGTAAAATTACTAATAGCATAATAATTGAAAACTCGCGTACGTTCATACCAGCTAAAGGTTTATTAAATTTTAACTTACCATAGTAAACACGTTGCATCATGCTTAAAGAATAAATAGATGCAAATACTAAACCAAAGGTTGAAATTATTGCAATTACTGGAGTTACCTGAAAACTACCTAATAAAATCATAAATTCACCGATAAAATTACCAGTACCAGGCATACTTAAAGTAGCTATAGCAAAAAATAGCGAGAAAGCAGGAAGATATTTTATTTTTCGCCATAAGCCACCCATCAAATTCATATCACGCGTATGCAGACGTTCATATAACTGACCACAGATAATAAACATACCAGCAGCAGATAAACCATGAGCAAGCATCTGAATAATAGCTCCCTGATATGCTAGATGATTACCAGAATATATAGCAATTAATACAAATCCCATATGGGAAATAGAAGTATATGCAATTAGACGTTTAATATCAGTTTGAGCAAAGGCTATCCATGCACCATAGAAAATACCTATTACTCCTAACCACATGGCGATTGGTGCAAAATTATGTGATGCTTCAGGAAATAAAGGCAAATTAAAACGCAGTAAACCATAAGCTGCAGTTTTTAATAAAATACCAGACAAATCAACAGATCCAGCAGTTGGTGCTTGACTATGTGCATCTGGCAACCAACCATGCAATGGAACTATCGGCATTTTTACTGCAAAAGCAGTAAAAAATCCTAACATGAGTAAATATTGAGTATTATAACTCATTGGTGTATACAATAAATCTTCATAGTTAAAAGTCCATATTAATGTTGTATTGTAGTGTATTAATACTAATCCTATAATCGCAATAAGCATGAATAAACCACTAGATTGCGTATAAATAAAAAATTTATTTGCTGCACTAATACGAGTTTTTCCGTCAGACGCCTTATGTCCCCAAAGAGCAATTAAGAAATACATCGGTACTAGCATCATTTCCCAAAAGAAAAAAAATAAAAAAAGATCAATAGCTAAGAAAACACCAGTAACACCTCCTAAAGTCCAAAGTAAGTTTAAATGAAAAAAACCTTGATATTTTTGTATTTCATTCCATGAACATAATATAGCTAACACACCTAGCAATCCTGTTAAGGATATCATTAGTAATGATAAACCATCTAATGCAAGATGACATGCAATACCGAACCGTGGAATCCATTGCAAAGAAAATTCTGATTGCCACCGTGGAATATGATTAACTTGAGTAAAAAAATAATAATTATGCAACCATAATTGTATAGATAAAATAAATGTTGTAAACATTATAATCAATGCAATCCAGCGTGGAGCTTTAACACTAAATCGTTCACTTTGCCAACTTAAAACACCACCTATAAGTGGAAGAAGAATTAGCCAAGGTAGTAACATGGTGTTTTATATTCCTTAAAGTTGAATATTGTAAAACTTATGGTTAATATAGCTATTGTACTATCATGCAATTATTATATCTTTATAATTATTTAATTAATAACAATAAGGACAATATTATTGTTGTCCCTAAACTTATAGACGCTATATACCAACGTAATTGACCATTTTCACTAAATGCAAAAAATTTATTACCCCAACCTGTAAACATAACTAATAAGTTTGTTAAATAGTTTAATGGATCATGCTGTAATAAGTAAGCACTAATTTTAAAAGGCTTAATAAATATTATGTTATATATCCAATCAAATCCCCCAGCATGGAATAACAAATTTAATAGCCATTTACTTGTAATATCGTGTATTACGCTATTCAAGAATTTACATTTACTTAGCCATAATGCAGCAGCTAGTAATATGCCAATAATAGCAAAAATACCAGAGATAATTTCTAAATTTATTTTTCCTATATTACTATTATGAGTCTCTGGTAATATATTAATTAATGGTTGTATAAGTAAAGAACCAATGAAAGTAGATAATACTAGTAGTACAATTAGCGGTAAATTATGAGCCATACCTAGTTTGCGTATATGTATAGTAGTATATTCTTTACCATGAAAAACTATAAAAATCATCCGAAAAATATATAGTGACGTTAGTAAAGCACCAAATAAACTAATAGTTATCAGATTAATATCTCCAGAAACCATTACTTTCCATAGAATTGCATCTTTACTATAAAAACCAGCAGTACAAATGGGTAACGCTGATAGCGAAGCTCCACCTACAAGAAAGCAAACATATATGAAAGGTAAAGATTTACGTAATCCGCCCATTTTAAAAATATTCTGTTCATGATTACAGCATAGAATAACCGAACCAGAAGATAAAAATAATAGCCCTTTAAAACATGCATGTGTCATTAAATGAAAAATTGCTGCATTCCATGCCTGTACGCTTAATGCTAAAAACATATAGCCAATTTGGCTCATAGTAGAATAAGCTAATACTCGTTTAATATTTGTTTGTACTAAAGCTGCAAAACCAGCTACAACTAAAGTAGTTACACCAATAATACCTACTAAATGCAATATTACTGGAGACATTGCAAATAGACCATGCATACGTGTAATTAAATATACACCAGCAGTAACCATAGTTGCGGCATGTATTAGTGCGGATACAGGGGTGGGACCAGCCATAGCATCAGCCAACCAAGTGTGCAATGGAATCTGTGCAGATTTACTAATTGCTCCGATTAGCAGCATAACGGTTGACCATATAATGGTTGCAGAACCAACTTCTAGTTTTTGCGGTGCCAATGTTATAAGTTCATGTATATTTAAAGTGCCTAGTTCTTTATAAATTAAAAATAAACCAATAGCTAGACATACATCTCCAATACGTGTAATAATAAAAGCTTTCATTGCAGCAGCACCGTTAATTGGATTGGCATAGTAAAACCCAATTAATAAATAGCTACATAATCCCACTCCCTCCCAACCAAGATACATCAATAATAAATTATTAGCTAAAACTAGAACTAACATACTTGCAATAAATAAATTTGTATAAGCAAAAAAACGCGAATAACCTTCTTGACCTAACATATACCAAGAGGCAAATATATGTATAAAAAAACCAACTCCTATCACTATAGATATCATACTAAAAGATAATTGATCAATCATTAAGGTAATTGGAATACTCATACTGTCTATAGTAATCCAATTCCATAAATGTTGATAAAAAATACGTGTACTTATAGATGTGTTATTAAAAAAATCAAAACCAACATAAATAACTACTAAAGCAGCTAAGCCTACAGAATTTATACCTATTATAGCTGATATTTTTTCTGACCAACGGCCACGTGAAAACGCTAAAAATAAAAACCCCGTCAATGGTAACATTATTGTTAAGTAGAGTAAGTTCATCCACGCATCTCACTAATAGTATCGATATCTATAGTATTACGACAACGATGTAATTGTAATAATAGAGCTAATCCAATGCTAGCATCTACAGCTGCTACACTAATAGCAAAAATATACATAATTTGACCATCTACTTGCTTCCAATAGCTTCCAGCTGCTACAAATGCTAAGGAAGCTGCGTTGATCATAATTTCTGAACTAATCAACATAAATAATAAATTGCGTCTAATTAATAGACCAGTTAATCCTAATATAAATAAGATTGCTGCTAGGATTAAACAATGTTGTAATAAAATCATATTGAATCCTCTGCTTTAGCATGTTTAACAGTAATTACTGGAGATTTATTAGTATATCCTTCTATAGATTTATAAAAAAATTCTCTTTTGTATACATGCCCAATATGAAATGCTACAACTAAACCAGCCAATAATAATACAGACATTAGCTCAACTGCTAAAATATATGAATCAAATAGCGAAATACCAACTGCTTTTATATCAATGATATCACCGCTAATACTTTGATCCTTTAAACTAATCATGACATAAATTAATAATATTAATAGAATAAAAGATAAAATACTAGGCCAGATACATAGAGAAAATTTTAACCATATATATTCTTGCTTTATTGAAGTTTTTCCTAAGTTTAACATCATAACAACAAAAACAAATAAAACCATAATAGCGCCAGCGTATATGATAATTTCAAATACTCCAGCAAAATAGGCACCTAAAGAAAAGAATACCATAGCTACCGCTAAAAAAGATGTAATGAGATAAAGTAAGGCGTGAATTGCATTAGTATGCAATATTACGCAAAATGTTGCTGCTACAGCTATTAGAGCTGCTATATAGAATATAAATTCCATGTTTGATTCCTAGTTTATCTCTATATTAATCATTTATTTTTGTTAGGAATATAAAAATATTTTTTCAAATCTGTAAAAATTAAATTTTATCTTATTTTATCATATCTATTTTATAATAAAATATTAAGATAGAATGTTTTTAACATCAATTGGTTTCGCTTCATTTTTAGCCTCGCCTTTATTTTTACCATTAACAGCCATACCAGTTATTCGATAAAAATTATATTCATGATATTTACCTGGTCCTGAAATTAACAAATCTTCTTTTTCATATACTAAGTCCTGACGTTTAAATTCACTCATTTCAAAGTCTGGAGTAAGCTGAATGGCTGTTGTTGGGCATGCTTCTTCACATAAACCACAGAATATACAGCGAGAAAAGTTAATACGGAAAAACTCTGGATACCATCTGCCATCCTTATCTTCTGTTTTTTGCAAAGAAATACAACCAACAGGACAAGCAACTGCACAAAGATTGCAAGCTACGCAACGTTCTTGGCCATCTGGATCACGTGTTAATACAATACGACCACGATAACGAGGTGGAATATATACTGGTTTTTCAGGATATAATTGAGTTTCTCGTTTAGAAAATATATGCATACCAATAAGCCATAGACTACGTATTTGGGTACCGAAACCACTAATTAATTCTTTAAATGTCATGGTTACATCCCCCTGTTATTTAGAGTTATATAAAATAATGGCAGACGTTGCCAAGAGATTTAATAATGTTAATGGTAAACAAATTTTCCAACCAAATGACATTACTTGGTCATAACGAGGGCGTGGTAGTGAAGCACGAACAAGAATAAACAGAATGACAAACAACACAGTTTTAATTATAAACCAAGTAATTGGTGATAAAAAAGGACCATACCAACCTCCAAAAAATAGTGTTACAATCAATGCTGAGATAGTAATAACTCCTATATATTCCCCTAAAAAGAAAAGACCAAATTTCATGCCAGAATATTCAATATGATAACCATCTGCGAGTTCTTGTTCAGATTCTGGTTGATCAAATGGATGACGATGACAGACCGCAATACCTGCAATTATAAATGTTAAAAAACCAAAAAATTGCGGAATAATATTCCATAAATGAACTTGTGATTGAATAATTATTTTAATATTAAAGGAGTCAGCTTGTGCTACTACCCCCATTACTGAAAGACCAAGAAATACTTCATAACTTAAAGTTTGTGCAGATGCCCTAATTGCTCCTAATAAAGAGTATTTATTATTACTTGACCAACCCGCAAATAATACAGCATATACTGTAAGACCTGCCATCATTAAGAAGAATAGAATACCAATATTTAGATCAGATATTATCCACGTTGGGCTAATAGATATAATAGAAAATACTAACAATAAAGATGAAAAAGCAATAATAGGTGCTAAAATAAAAATTAAGCGATCAGAGAAAAGAGGAATCCAATCTTCTTTGAAACACATTTTAATCATATCCGCAAATATCTGTAATGATCCTCCCCAACCGACCCTATTTGGTCCATAACGATTTTGTAATAAACCAAGCAAACGACGTTCTACAAAACTCATGAGTGCCCCACACGTAATTACTACTAGTGCAATTATAATTGCTTTTAATATTGCAAATAAAATAATTATCATATTTGGTGTCAAATAAGTCATAGGGTTATCCATTCTATGTTTTTATTGTTTTAATATTATGAATTGTACTTCCATTAAGTACTGGAGATATTCCTGGTAATCCAAGAGGTAATCCTATTTGACCCAATTGTAAATTTTTGCTTAAACGTACCGGTAATATTAATTGCTGTCCTACAAAAGTAAGTTCTAATATTGCACCATTATTTATGCCAAGTTTTAGTGCATCAACAAAATTTATTATAATACATGCTTCTGGCATATGGGCTTGGATAACTGGTGAACGTTGACTCATTTCTTCACTGCCAAATAGATGATAATAAGGAACAACTATCCAACCAATATTACGATAAGGTTGAGGTACAACTGTGAAATAATTTAATGAACTTGTATTTGTAGCTATAAGACGTATACCTGGATCTCCATAACGCAGATGACCACCTATCTTGTCCTGAAATTTATTCCAAGCCTGAGGAGAATTCCATCCTGGTGCCCATGCAAAAGGAATATGCTGGTTATTTTCTGATACACCACAATAACCTTCCATAGAAAATGTAAAAGCAGTATCCTTATCTTGTGGTTGACGTGGCTCATGTACGCTAATATTAGCTCGCATAGCAGTACGTCCACTGTAGCGATGCGGTGCACGAGCTAGTTTTTGACCTTTAATACGAAACATTGAGTTAGGTGCGGCATCTACAATGCCTTGTAAATATGGATAAGATTTTACAAGAGATATAATTACATGATCTAAACATGTCCAATCAATTTGTTGATTTTTTAATACAGCGTGTATAAAATGCATCCAACGCCAGCTTTCTAGCATAATAGAAGATGGTTTTTTCTTAGGATCATCATAATATACTGGATCATAAACTTGAAAAAAACGTTGAGCTCGTCCTTCCTGGTTAACTAGTGTGCCGTCACTTTCTGCAAAACTTGCAGCAGACAATACAATATTAGCCTTGTTCATAATACTAGTCCATTGATGATCAATTACGATTAAACTGTGCACTTTAGAGAGAGCTGTATTTATACGAACAGCTAACGCATGACGATATAAATCATTTTCTAAGACTACAACAGAATCAGCAATACCTTCTTCTAGTTGATTTAAAGCATCATCCATAGAAGGTGCATTCATCATTGCTACTCCCATACTATTTGCTTCAGAAACAATAAAAGTTATACCTACTGTTTTATTACATACTTTTAATGCTTTTTCGATATTAGCCGCTGCTTCAATTAATGAAGTATAACCGGTATTACTACCTGTTATAATTAGTATTTTTTTTGCTATAGACAATTCTTGTACTATTATATCAACTATTTTTAGTACTTCATAAGACAAATCTTTAACTAAAGGAGCATTATTATCCAAAGCATGTGCAATAGCAAAACCTAAGCGAGCCTGATCAGCAAAAGGAGCATGATAACTAATAGCAGCAATATCATCTAAACGAGTATCATCAATACTAGTAATAAAAAGTGGATATTTAGCTTTCTGCCCGATATTAGCTATAGCTTCACTGTGCCAGTAAGCTATGTTATAGATTTCAGCTATAACCCGTGCTTTGCTTTTTACTGCTTGACGTAATGCTAAAGCAATACGTGCTGCCGTTTGAGTGACATCTTCTCCCAAAATCAATATTGCATCATAGCTTTCTATTTCACGTAAAGATGGAGTATATACACCTCCTTTACGTAAAATATTCTGTATTAAATTTAAACGACTTAATTCACCAGCTTCAATTCCACTATAAAAATTATTTGCACCAACTAATTCACGCAGTGCGTAGTTGCTTTCAAGACTGGCACGAGGAGAGCCAATACCAATTGTTTTCTTTGCTTCGCGTAAAATATTTGCTACATTTTGGATTGCTTGATCAGCACTTAAAAAAATCCAATCATTTCCAAAACGTTGTCGTGGCTGACGTGGTCTATTTTTTAAATTTATATAGCCATATCCAAAACGACCAAGATCACATAAAAAATAATGGTTGATAGTACCGTTGTAACGATTTTCAATACGACGAATTTCACCGTAACGCTCACCAATACTAATGTTACAGCCAACACTACAGTGTGAGCAAATACTAGGAGAAAACTGCATATCCCATTTACGGTTATAACGTTCTGAGTGATTTTTGTCTGTAAATACTCCAGTAGGACAGATTTCTATAAGATTACCAGCAAATTCATTTTCCAAAGTACCGTTTTCCGTGCGCCCAAAATAAAGATTATCATGTGCGCCATATACATCAAAATCTTTACCATCAGCATAGTCTTTGTAGTAACGAACGCAGCGATAACAAGCAATACAACGGTTCATTTCATGAGAAATAAAAGGACCTAGTTCCTGATTATAATAAGTACGTTTAGTAAAACGATAACGACGTAAACTATGACCCACCATTACTGTCATATCTTGTAAATGACAATGACCTCCTTCCTCACATACTGGACAATCATGTGGATGATTTATCATCATCAATTCAATAACACTTTTACGGAATTGTTTTGCCTCATCATCATTTATCGAAATAAAGCTACCACTCTGTACTGGAGTCATACATGACATTACTAAGCGACCATGCTTGTCTTCTGCATTTTGATATTGCTTAATCGCACATTGACGACAAGCACCTATACTTCCTAAAGCAGGATGCCAACAAAAATAAGGAATATCAAATCCAAGTGATAGACATGCCTGTAATAAATTATCTGATTTGTTAACTACATATTCTTGACCGTCTACATAAATTGTAGCCATTATCATATTTCCAATATTTTAAAATATTTAAATTACAGGTGCTATTTAAACAAGTTAGGTAGTTTGAACACTATGAATTATATTCATATTGCCGTAGTATGATGTAACAATGCCTGCTTCAAACTCTTTACGAAAATATTTTATAGCACTTTGTAATGGTTCTACAGCTCCAGGTGCGTGTGCACAAAAAGTTTTTCCTGGACCTAAATGCTGGCATAAATATTCAAGGGTCTCAATATCACCATGTTGACCTTCACCGCACTCAAGTGCACGTAATATTTTAACACTCCACGGTAAACCTTCTCGGCATGGTGTGCACCAACCACATGATTCTTTAGAAAAAAATTCTTCTAAATTACGCACTAATGGAACCATACCTATCTTATTATCAACAGCCATTGCTAGTGCAGTTCCTAATCGACTACCCGCTTGATCGATACTAATAAAATCCATTGGTAAATCTAGATGTTCAGGTATTAAAAAATCTGTTCCTGCTCCACCTGGCTGCCAAGCTTTAAGAGTTAAACCGTCAGACATACCACCGGCGTAATTTTCAAGAATTTCACGAGCTGTAGTCCCAAAAGGTAGTTCCCATAAACCAGGATTTTTCACACGGCCAGAAAAACCCATTAGTTTGGTACCTGTATCTTGACTACTACAAATAGATAAATTTTTATACCAATCTATACCATTTTCAACAATTGCTGGAACATTACACAGGGTTTCTACGTTATTAATACAAGTAGGTTTACCCCATAACCCAGATATTGCAGGAAAAGGAGGTTTAGAGCGAGGTTTAGCACGACGACCTTCTAGTGAATTAATTAATGCTGTTTCTTCACCGCATATATAACGACCAGCACCAGTATGCACAAAGATCTCAAAATTAAATTCTGATTTTAAAATATTTTTACCTAAAAGACATGCTACTTTAGCTTCTGTAATGGCTTTACGAAGATTAATGTCTGCTTCAAAATATTCACCACGCAGAAAGATGTATCCACGATAAGCTTTTAAAGCAAACGCTGCTATTAACATGCCTTCTATCAGTAAATGAGGCATTTGTTCCATTAGTAATCTATCTTTATAAGTACCAGGTTCCATTTCATCAGCATTACATATTAAATAGCGGTTACTAATGGATTTGTTTTGTGACATCAAGTTCCATTTTATACCAGTAGGAAAACCAGCTCCTCCTCGACCTCTTAGACCGGAATCTTTAATTATTTTAATAACTTCATCTTGTGTCATGCTTTTTAATGCTTTTTTAGCACCTTGATAACCATTTTTACTACAATATTCATTTAACCATATAGGTTGCTTATCATCTCTTAAACGCCAAGTTAGCGGATGTTTTTCTGCTGAGCGATAGGGAAATAAAGCTGAAGGAATTATCATGGATAATATTCCAAAAATTGAATGACATTTTGTGGTGTTAAATGCACATAAGTATTATTATCTATCATCATAGTAGGACCTTTATCGCAATTACCTAAACAGCATACTGGTAATAAAGTAAAACGATTATCTAATGTTGTTTGACCGGGTTTAATATTTAATTTAAGTTCTAATGCTACTTGAATATTTTGATAACCATTTATATAACAGACTACACTATTACAGTACCGAATAATATGCCGACCAACAGACTCACGGAATATTTGACTATAAAAAGTAGCTATACTTTCGAGATCAGCTACTGAAACATTTAATATTTCAGCAATAGCATGAAGAGCCTTATCGGCAACCCATCCATATTCTTTTTGTATAATTTTTAATGCTTCAATTGAAGCAGCACGAGGATCTTCGTATTTATATTTTTCATGTTCAATCGCTTTACGAATATTTTTGCTAAGTACATAAAAATCTTTTTTAGCTAAAGATTGATCTAACATAATTAACGATCCACATCTGACATAACAAAATCAATGCTGCCTAGATATACGATCAAGTCGGATACTAAACTGCCACGAATTACTGCTGGAATTTGTTGTAAGTGAGCATAACTTGGAGTACGAATACGAGTACGATAACTCATACTACTATTATCACTAATTAAATAGTAACTATTGATCCCTTTAGTGGCTTCAATCATCTGAAAAGATTCATTAGCAGGCATTATTGGTCCCCATGATACGTGCAAAAAATGCGTAATAAGAGTTTCAATATGTTCTAATGTATGCTCTTTTAAAGGAGGTGTAGTTAATGGGTGGTTAGATTTAAATGGACCTTCAGGCATATTATTATAACATTGTTGTAAAATATTTAAGCTTTGACGTAGTTCTTCTACCTTTATCATAACACGATCATAACAGTCACCATTGTGAGCAACTGGTACTTCAAAAGTAAAATTTTCATAACCAGAGTACGGACGCCATTTGCGTACATCAAACTCTATACCTGTGGCACGTAAACCAGCTCCCGTAACACCCCATTCTAATGCCTCATGTGAATTATATGCAGCAATGCCAATAGAACGACTTTTTAAAATAGAATTATTTAATGCAGATTTAACATAAGAGTCTAAACGCTTAGGCATCCAATCTAGGAAAGTACGCAATAAATGTTCCCAGCCACGAGGTAAATCATGAGCAACGCCACCAATACGAAACCAGGCTGGATGCATACGGAATCCAGTAATTGCCTCAATAATATCGTATATTTTTTGGCGATCGGTAAAAGCAAGAAATACTGGTGTCATTGCACCAACATCTTGAATAAATGTTGATATATATAGTAGATGGCTATTAATACGAAATAATTCAGACAACATAACACGAATAACCTTAACACGTTCTGGAACTTCAATGCCAGCTAGTTTTTCTACGGCTAATATATAAGGCATTTCATTGACACAACCACCAAGATATTCAATACGATCAGTATACGGGATATAACTGTGCCATGATTGACGTTCACCCATCTTTTCTGCGCCTCGATGGTGATAACCAATATCAGGTACACAATCTATTATTTCTTCACCATTTAGTTGTAATATTATACGGAATACACCATGAGAAGATGGGTGATTAGGGCCGAGATTTAAAAACATTAAATCTTCGTGTTCAGTACTTTTCTTCATTCCCCAATCTTTAGGTTTAAAAATTAATGATTCCATTTCTAAATCTTGTTTTTTTTTAGTAAGCTCAAAAGGTTTAAACTCTGTAGCACGTGCAAGATAATCTTTACGTAGAGGATGTCCTTCCCAAGACTGTGGCATCATAATGCGTGTTAAATGTGGATGACCATCAAAAGTAATACCAAACATTTCCCATATTTCACGTTCATACCAATTAGCATTAGGGAAAATAGTCGTCACAGTAGGCAAAGATAAATTGTTTTCAAACAATGCTACCTTTAGCATAATATCACGATTACGTTCAATAGAAATCATTTGATAAAAAACTGAAAAATCTGCTGCTGGCAATCCCTGACGATAAGTACGCAGACGTTCATCTGTACCATGTATATCAAAAAGCATAACATATGGTTGTGGCATTTTCTTTAAAAAAGATAGGGCTTTTAGTAATTGCTCTCGTTGAATCCAAACAACTGGCATACCAATTAGTGTAGATTGCAAGGTCAGGGTGTTAGGATGAAAAAGATTATATAATTCATCGATTACTGGATCATTAAGATGATTGTAAACTTGCCCAACAGGCAAATACAATTTTTGCGTTGTTGAATCTATCATAATTTTATTACCATACTTAACTTTACTTGCTAGAAAAATAGTAACCTAACAAGCTAAACTATAGACTGCTAATTGTGTTAACTCTAATGTTATAATATATTTTAATTTAATTAATTGTTTTTAAAGTTTATTAAAATAAATTATATTTCATCTGGTGAGCGTAAATGTGTCACTGCTATACGCTCAGCTCTTTTACGTTCTTTTTCTGATGGCATATTAGCACGATAAACGCCTTGATCTCCAACTATCCATGATAGTGGACGTTTTTCTTTACTAATAGATTCTTGCAATAACATTAGTGCTTGTATATAGGCTTCTGGGCGCGGTGGACAACCAGGAATATACACATCTACAGGAATAAATTTATCAACTCCTTGAACAACTGAATAGATATCGTACATACCTCCTGAATTTGCACAGGCTCCCATAGAAATAACCCATTTTGGTTCTAGCATTTGGTCATATAAACGCTGAATAACCGGAGCCATTTTAATAAAACAAGTTCCTGCAATTACCATAAAATCAGCTTGACGAGGAGAAGCACGCAAAACTTCAGCGCCAAAACGAGCAATATCATGCACTGCAGTAAATGCAGTCACCATTTCTACATAACAACAAGATAGACCAAAATTATAAGGCCAAAGAGAATTTTTACGACCCCAATTCATAATATTATGTAAAATATTTTCTAGTTTACCTGTAAAAATATTACGGTGAACATGTTGTGTCATAGGATCAACAACTTTTTCTTGTTTCTTAAGTGGATAACATTCGTTCTTGCTGTCTGGGTTCACGCGAGTCAATGTATAATCCATGATTATCCCTTGTATATTTTGTTATGAATAATTATTTTATAAAAATTATTAAATAACTAAGATATAATATTTTATTAGTATATTATGTCTTTTTTTTAAGGCGTTTAGATTTTATTGGAGTCCAATCCAGACCACCAATACGAGTTAGATAAAATAAACTAATTAACAACATTATAATAAAAATAGTAACTTCAATAAAACCAACCCATCCATTTTCTCGTATCGAGATAGACCAAGCATATAAATATAACGCTTCAACATCAAAGATAACAAAGAACATAGCAACCAAATAAAACTTAACAGAAAAACGTAGACGTGCTGAACCTACTGAATCAATACCGGACTCATAAGGAATATTTTTTGTATAAGATTTTTCACCTAATATATATGTTCCAAAAAGCATTAATATAGGCAAACCTATTGAAATCATAATAAATATAGTAAACGCCCAATAATGAGAAATAACCTCAATGTTTTTTAACATATTTTATCTTAATTATTTATATATAACATAATATATTTTATTATATTTTAATACATAATATAATAATATATATAAAAGGAAGAAACATAATACATGTACACTATTATATATATTACATGATTATTAAATATTTAGTAAAGATTTATTATTTTTTGTCAATACTTTTATATTGAAAAAAAATATTTTTAATATAATATTTTATTGTACTAACATAAAATTTACTAATACTAGTTAATAAAATACTAATAATATGTATGATATATTATATTTTATTTATACTAATTATATTTTATATATTTATTTTTTATTTATAATTAATAATTATTTATTACTAAAATTTTAATAGATTTAAAATTATTTATAAGATTATTTTTAGCATACAATAATACTATTATTATAAAGATAATAGATAACTTAGTTAAATAAGAATACCCATTATAAAATATACAATATTAGATATATTATATTATTCATAATTTTTATTTTAATAAATTATATATTAAGAAAAATAATAAAATTATTTAGATTTTACAAAAAATAAAAAATATTGTATATCTTACGCAAGATATAAAAGCATTTTTATTGATATTATGGTTATTCAAAAATCATTATTTTAATAAAATTAATTTATTGCTATTCAATGTAGATATATAAAAAATATTTTTTATTATATTTTAAGTTAAATACTCTTTTTTATATAAATTTTGATAAATTCTATATAATAATATTAATATTATTATTTTATAGAATTATTTCAATAAAATTATATGTTATTATATTTAATTATCTCAATAATCACTAATAAAATATTTATTACTTAATATGTACGTCATTAATTACTTATTATTAGATAAGTCTTACTAAATTTATTAAAAAATTTTAATTTTTAATGACATTGCTAGATAAATATTATTATTTTAATATATTTCTATTTTAGATTTAAAATCTATTTGTAGATATATTATTTATTATATTTTTATAAAAAATAAATATTATTTTTATCACTTATTATTTTATAGTATTTATATTCTACATTAAGTTAAAACAATATATTTTTTGTTTATAATTACTGATGACTATGATTAGTATGAGTCATGGTACTACCATACAATGTATGAGATTATAGCTAAAATTATAATAACAGTGTTATAGACTATCTATAAGAACAGCTTTATTGCACAATAATATATTAATGAGGAATATAGTATTTCTTAAAAATTTAACATATTATTAATTAACTATGTTAAATCTTATTTAAGATACTGTTGATAATATAAATTATTAATTATTACTATGTAAGTATATCATCTATATTAAATATTATTTAGTATTGCTTATATAATATATTTAATAATAAAAAACATTTTTATTCTATTAAAGTATATCCAATAATAAATATTAAGATTATAGTTATTTACTTGATATGTTTACAGTGGTATATTATATAAATTAAATTAATAATTAATGTTACTAAATTAGTAAAATATATATAATCTTTTATAAAAACATTAATTATCTAATTTTTTAAAAAATTAGTATGTTTATATTTTATATCTAAATATACTAATAAAATAAATAATTAACTTAAAAGTCTTAAAATTTAAATAATTGTTTCTTTATCTGTAATAAAGAATAGTATTTCTAATACAATTTAAGTAAATAAGCAAAAAATAATATTTTATATTATTTTCTTTACATAATAAAATATAAAATACGTTTATCAAAAATTATTGTAATACATTATTATGAATAATTACATATTATTATTTATTAATTTATATATTTCTACAAAATAAAAAAATTTAATATCTACTATTACAATGGCTAATTTAATAATATTTTATAATTGTATTAAACATATATTTTTAATGATTTTTTTAATATATAACAACAAAAATTTTAGCATACTTTAAGTATAGTCGTTAATATTATAAATATATATACAATTCATTTAATTACCTTACTATACAGTAAAGACGTACTTAATATTATTTTTATTAATTAGCTTATTTTTTAAAAAATAATATTAAGTATAGTAAATTAATATATGATATTCTTGTATTAATAAATTAAGGTGAATATCAAAATAGCATAAAAATTAAATATTTTAAGTAAATGTATTTTTAACTAGTAAATATATTTATAATATTAGCAATAAAACATTAACTTACTGATATTTATTTTATTAATATACGTTAATTAAATATTACTATGAGTACTCTATAGTATTGCGTCTATTATACTACAATAATTTATTTTATAATAAACATCTTGATACAAGATAAATGTTTTATAATTATAAAACTAAATGTGCATGAAATAATGATAATTGATTATAAGTAAGTATTTTATTATAAAATAAATCAGCTGCACTAAAATATATAGGATATAATTTATTAACATTACTAAACAGTATAATAAATATCTTTTTATTTGATATATATGATACTACTTATTTTTAAAAAAATATTTTTAATAAAATTAAAATTTATTCTATTGAAATTTGCAATCTTTAAAAACTACAAAATTGATACTACAATATATTACTAGTAAGCATTTACAACAACATTATTAATTAATAATTAAGATAAAATAAATTAATAAATTTGATAAATGTACTTTGTTTATACTTACAGTATAATATTTTTATTAAAATAATAAATATGCAAATCTTACTATGATATAGTAATGATATGTTAAATATTTTATAGAATAAAATTTAATATTATAAAACATAAAAATAGTTTATATATAAAAATAACAAAATATCTTTTATACAATTATTAATTTTTATTATTTTAGCAGAAAGATATAATATCTTGACAAGATTATGCTCATTTCCTTGACTTTAATATTAGTTATATTCAAAGTATATCTTTAATATACTTAATAATATAAATATAGTTATATTCTATATATAGGATATAATGATAAATTTTTGAGTATACATTAATAATTAAATTTTAAATTATTAAACTGATAGGTTAAAATATCATAGATGCCATGCATAAAATTATTACTGGTCAAAGCACTAAACATCTTACTATACTTTATGGTAACTATTATTTACAATCTAAAACAATTATAGCTTTTTTAACATTACAATATGCAGCAAAAAAAGACGGTTTTAATATACAACCTATCAGTACATTTAGAGACTTTGCTCGACAACAAATGATATGGAATACCAAATTCAATGGACAACGTCCTATTCTTGATAATACAAGCCGACCAGTTAATATTCTAAATATGCAAGACAGAGAATTATGCTATTCAATTTTACGTTGGTCAGCACTTCCTGGGGCTAGTCGTCATCATTGGGGAACTGATCTTGATGTTTATGATCCTAATCTCGTACCAAGTCATCAAAAACTACAACTCGAACTGTGGGAATATATGGAAGGAGGTTGTCAATATCCATTAAATAAATGGCTTTCTGCAAATATGATGCGATTTAATTTTTACTGCCCATTTAATAAGACACAAAAAGGTGTTGCAATAGAACCTTGGCATATCAGTTATCATCCCCTTGCGTCCTTAATAGAATACCAACTCACTGAAGCATTAATAAAACAAGCTTGGCAAGGAAAATATATTGCTGGTTCAAAATGGTTACTACAAAATTTAACAGAAATTTTTTTTTATTTTATTAAAAAATAAAATATATAATAATGTTTTGTATCATGAAATTATTTTCTTTAAAAAAAATATATTATTTTACTACGTAATAAATACTTGATCACTCTATTTATTTAACCAAATAATTTTAATGATATTACCATTGATTTACAATCTTTTATGATATAATAAAATTTTAATTATTTATTAATTATTTTATCTTAGTTAAATTATTTGACCAAATAAAATTAAATCACGAACAATACTCTATGTTTAGTAGGAACGCATTTGAATAATTTTTTTGTAAGTGATATAGCAAATGAATTGTATACTATCCAAGATATGTTGCGATGGACAGTAAGTCGTTTTAATGCAGCTAACATATATTATGGTCATGGTACTGATAATGCTTGGGACGAAGCATTATTTCTTATTTTACCCACTTTACATCTACCATTAAATATTTCTCAAAATATTTGTGCTGCGCGTTTAACTCTTACAGAACGTCTTCTTATCATAAAAAATGTAGAACGCCGCGTAAAAGATCGCATACCAGTAGCTTATATAACAAATAAAGCATGGTTTTGCGGTCATGAATACTATGTTGATGAGCAAGTGCTAATACCTCGTTCTCCAATTGGAGAACTAATTAATAATAGCTTTAGTGGTATTATTGCTAAAGATCCAAGCAATATTCTAGATATGTGTACCGGTAGTGGCTGTATTGCTATTGCATGTTCTCATAAGTTTCCCGAAGCTAAAGTAGATGCAGTAGATATTTCTAAAGAAGCACTATCTATAGCAAAAAAAAACATTCATACACATAATTTAGATCATAACATAAGACTCATTCAATCTGATCTATTCCATGCATTACCACTATTTCAATACGATCTTATAGTTACTAATCCACCATATGTAGATGCAGAGGACATGTTAAATCTTCCAGAAGAGTTTCTTTTTGAGCCTACAATAGGACTTAATGCAGGACAAGATGGTCTACAATTTATTAAACGTATTTTAGCTTACGCATCAGATTACTTATCTGATAATGGTATATTAATTTGCGAAGCAGGAAATAGTATGAAACATCTCATAGCACAATATCCTAAGATTCCTTTCTTGTGGTTAGAATTGAACAATGGTGGTCATGGTGTGTTTATGTTAACTAAACAACAACATATTGACTATTTACAATATTTTACTCTTTATCGTTTTTAGTAAAAATACCTTTAAAATTCATATTATTTTTTCTTCATTTAACATAAATCATACTAATAAATCATTTATTAAACTATAATATAATATTAAAATTATAAGTTAGAAAAACTAAGGAGTTACATATGGCAGGAAATAGTATTGGACAATTTTTTCGTGTTACAACATTTGGTGTATCACATGGTATAGCGTTAGGTTGTATTATTGATGGTATGCCTCCTGGTATGTCTTTAACAGAAGCAGATATACAACAAGATTTAGATCGTCGTCGTCCTGGCACATCTCGTTATACAACACAAAGACGTGAACTAGATAAAGTTCAAATTCTTTCAGGAGTTTTTGAAGGAATTACTACTGGCATTAGTATTGGCTTAATAATTAACAATACTGATCAACGATCACAAGACTACAATGAAATAAAGGATATATTTCGTCCAGGACATGCAGATTATACATACGAACAAAAATATGGTACTAGAGATTATAGAGGTGGTGGTCGTTCTTCTGCACGTGAGACAACAATGCGTGTAGCTGCTGGAGCTATTGCTAAAAAATATCTTAAAGAAAAATATGGAGTCAACATTCGTGGATGTTTAGTGCAACTTGGTAATATTATCTGTCCTATTAAAGAGTGGAATCAAGTAGAACAAAATCCATTTTTTTGTGCTGATCCAACCAAATTAGAAGCATTAGATAAATTAATGCGTATGCTAAAAAAAGAAGGAGATTCTATTGGGGCCAAAATAACCGTTGTAGCCCAACAAGTTCCTGTAGGACTTGGAGAGCCTGTCTTTGATCGTTTAGATGCTGACTTAGCTCATGCTTTAATGAGTATTAACGCTGTTAAAGGTGTTGAAATTGGCGATGGTTTTTCAGTAGTAAATAAACGTGGCAGTGAAAATCGCGATGAGATTACTAATACAGGATTTCAAAGCAATCATGCTGGCGGTATTTTAGGCGGTATTAGCAGTGGTCAAGATATTATTGCTCATATAGCATTAAAACCTACTTCCAGTATCATGGTACCAGGTAAAACAATTAATCGCCAAGGTCAAAATGTTGAAATAATAACGCGTGGTCGTCATGATCCTTGCGTCGGTATTCGTGCAGTTCCTATCGCGGAAGCGATGATAGCCATTGTATTAATGGATCATCTGTTACGTCAAAGAGCGCAGTGTGGAGATCTAGTTTCAGAAGTTCCACGTTGGTAAAAATTATTATTATTTAATATATAATAATATTACTTAATATTTTTAAGTAAAATTATAAAACTACATTATACATATCAATAATTATATAATTAATAATCATTATAATTACTGTAATAATATAAAACATATGTACAAAACACATACATAAGATATAAAAATTTTATATTATTATGAATAAACTATTAATATATATTATGATATAATTTATTAAATTATACGTATTTAATAATGATGATTAATATTTTATATATGTGTATTATAGTGTGTTGACTATAATAATTGTTTAAATGTTCAATAATCAAAAAATAATCATTTAATTAATTAGAAAAATATAATTTACTTACTATTTAAAGTAACAAGAGGAATGTAATAAAATTATTAAAATAATTTATTAATTATTATAATTACTAAAAAATTTAATAAAATTAAATACTTGTAATTGTATTTTTATATTTAACTATCTTAATAATAAACAAGTCATAAATATTGCAAATAAGATAAACTAATATACCAAATATATTGACTTGTTATATTAAGAAGTATGTAATTAATAGTGATATAGAAAATTAATTTATCTAAAATTTTGTAAAACAATACATATTTTATGTGCTGTATTAGCCATGTAACAATATTTTTAATATATTACATGACTTATCGATTGATTTGATACATAAAATTTTTTTATTTGTATATTCTTAATATACATTATATTATTAGTATAATGTATATATAATATTATTGGTTATATTCATATAAAATTACTAATTATATATATTAAAAAAATAAAATATATGTATATTAACTAGGTTATTAATATTAATACTATTAATTATAATAGTTATGGTTATTATATTAATGGATTAATATTATATAATTATAATAATATTTTATGTCAATTGTATGATATATTATAAAAATAATATTATTGATATTATTTATATATGGATATTTAATAAATTTTTAACTATTTTAATATAGTATATATAGATTATTAATTAATAATTGTTTACTATTATTAGTATAGATTAATGTTTTGATATAATTAAATGCAGTCTAGCATCTATTATATTAATAATTTGTTTAAATAGTACTAATTATAAAATCTAATAAATTAGATATAACTAATAAAAACAACTTTTATATAATTAATAATACCATCAAAATAATTCTAATAATATTATCTATTGTTAGAATATTTTTACTTAGTAAAAATTTTCATTATGTAATATAACAAAATTTATAATAATTACTAAATGAATATTAAGTATTAAAATATAATTTTATATTAATTTTTGAATGATTATAGTAATAAGTTATAAAAAATATTTTCTATTATTTTATTAATTATTTATATATTACATATAATAAATATATTAGATATTACTAATATAATATGTATTATGTAATTAATATACATTATTATTTTATTTAATTTATATACAGACTATTTTAATTAATAAAGATACAAATCTTCTTTAAATAATTTATTAACAAATATCATAGTAAAAATATTAATTATTTTTTAAAAATATAATAACAGTAATAATAAAATTATTTATATATTTATTAGTTTATTAGTTTATTACTATAATAATATAATTAATTTAGTTTTTGAGTATATTTACTATTATAGAAAGTATATTAAATATTTATTTTGATTCAGCAATATTATTTAAATAATTTTTTAAAAATAAAAATAATAAAAGAAATAAATTTATTTTAAATAATTAAAAATTTAATTTTTTTAAAAAATTTATTTCTAAAAAGATATCAATATATTTCATAATA